>JAUWNA010000017.1 GCA_030612905.1 Promethearchaeota archaeon | reverse complement strand
AGAAAGCAAGGGAACGATCTTAAGAGGAAAAACTATATGTATGTGTTTAACTGGCTCGGTTGCGGTTATTAACGCTCCAATTATTGCAAGAGAATTAATGCGTTTAGGAGCGGATGTAGTTTCCGTAATGTCAAAAGCAGCTACAGAGTTAATAAAACCAACTTTAATGCATTGGGCTACAGGAAACCCTGTAATTACTCATTTAACAGGATCAGTTGAGCATGTTTTTCTAGCGGGTGATCGACCTAATGCCGCCGGAAAAGCTGATCTAATTTTGGTTTGTCCAGCAACAGCAAATTCAATTTCTAAAGTCGCTAACGGAATAGACGATACACCGGTAACAACAATGGTTTCAACCGCTTTTGGTTCGTCTATACCTATAGTTGTAGTTCCTGCTATGCATGAAAGCATGTATCATCCTATAATCGAAAAAAATATCTCAGTGTTAAAAAAGTATGGTATTGACGTATTAGGACCTCGAATATCTGAAGGAAAGGCGAAAATTGCAAAAGTGGAAGATATAATTGATAGAGTTATTGATTTATTGATTACAAAAAAGGATCTTGAAGGAAAGAGAATACTAATCACCGCTGGACCCAGCCGAGAAGCAATAGACAATGTTCGGTATTTATCAAATAAATCCTCAGGTCGAATGGGTATCGAAATAGCAAAAGAAGCCTCTGCTAGAGGTGCGGATGTATTATTAGTTGCTGGTGAATGTATGGTAAAGATTCCTGAGTACATTAAGACAAAACATGTGGAATCGGCAGACGATTTTATTAAAGTCGTAAAGGATGAAGTTTCATATAATAGTTACGACTTCTTTATTTCTGCTGCCGCAATTAGCGATTATAAGCCAGTGGAACTCATTGAAGGAAAAATCTCGTCAGACAATGTAAAGGAATTAAACGTAAATATGAAATTAACGCCTAAGATATTAGATATAGCAAGAAGGAAAGATTACAATCTTTTTATTATAGCATTTAAAGCGGAGACAAATGTTTCTCGAACTGAGCTAATTGATCGCGCTTACAATAGACTATTAAAATCTGAGTCAGATTTAATAGTTGCTAATGATGTGGGTCGAGACGATATAGGGTTCAATAGTAAAGATAATGAGGTATACATAATAAATAAAGAAAAACACATAACACATATCGAAAAGCATACTAAAAGATATGTAGCTTCTAAAATAATTGATGTAGCCTTAGAAAATTACAGAATCAGAGAAATCTTAAAATAAACTTACTCCTTCTTTTTAAATTTTTTCACCTAAAGAAAAGATTTAAATACTAATTCAATTTCTGTTCAAAATGATTGACCGAATACATTGAGAAAAATTGATTGAATAGTAAAGAATTATGTATTCTTAATTGATATATTTATAAATTTACATATAATTATGTAGATATTTAAAATAAAAATAAGAAAAGATGTGATTCAAATTTCCTCTGAGGATGAAGGTAGGATAAAGCAAGGCACAATTGCAGGGTTTATGAGGAAGAGAGGCCAACTTGTAGGCTTCTCAATGGGTTATTATAAACATATGCAATACATTTCAGAATTTTTAGACAACAGTTTAGATGCTATTGAAGATTTCCAATGGAATGAAATAAAAGATAAGGATTCAAAAATCCAATTCTCTCTTGATCAAGAATTATCTTTAGAAAATTTATCCATCCTTCAAGAAGCAAAAAAAGATGAGGTGGAACGGCCATTAAATAACGCCTCTAAATTTGCATTGATGCAGGAAGTTGGTATAATTCCTACAATATCTTCTGATACTGAAGTTTCTGTAGATGTTGATAGAGATAAAGAAGAAGAATCCGGAGAAATTATCGATAAAGAGGAATTAGAGGTTGAAGAAGAAGTAAAAAGGATTATTGAAGACATGAATGAAATCATCAAACCTGTAGAACCAATTATTGATATCGAACCAATTGTAATAATCCGACTCCGCGAATCTGAAGCCGCCGCTTATTTAACTTCTGAATTATCGCAAAAAAATATCATGAGTTACACTTTTGAAATGTTTGATAATGGTATTGGAATGACCAGAAGAGATCTAGGTAAGTTTGGCAAATATCTCGCTTCTTCAAAAAGTCTAGAATTAAAGCAAACTCGTGGAAGTCAAGGATTTGGCGCTCCAAGTGCGTTTAGTGACGCCCAAAACACGACTGGCAAACCAGTTGTTGCAGTTTCAAAGTCTAAAGATACTATTTATGCTACTGTGTCAGAATTTTTTACAACTTCAAAAAATGAGAAACGATATTTAGTGCGCCCAACGGAGGTTGACAGCCCATTCTTACATGGAACATATATTAAGTTGAATTACTTAAACGTAAAATACATTAGAGGTTATGTAGATACATACATTAGAGAAACGGCTTTAATGAATCCGCATGTAACTATTATTTTTATTGATCCTTATGGTGAAGAATGGATTTATAGAAGAGTTGTTTCGAATTTTCCTAAACAGCCAAAATATGCAAAACCGCACCCCTTATCTACTAATATTGGTGATTTACAAGACCTTTTAATAAAATCAGAAAAACTCACGGTATCAGCTTTTTTACAAGATAGTTTTGTAAGAATTAGTTCCAAGTTAGCTAGAGAAATTCTGAAGATCGCAGAAAGGAATTTACAAGATATTTTATCTTTATTAATTCTTAATAATGGATTTGTAAACAAATTAGAGAAAGATACTGATACTATTAATTTCCTTAAATTTGAAAAGAGAATATTTGGGCGTTCTACGAAACCAAGAGATAAATTAATCATTTATCAAGTTGATTCTGAAGAGTTGAAGGCTAAATATTGGGAACTTATGAAAAATTATAACCAATATGAAAAAGATTTAGAAAAGATATATAGGGACATAAAAAAACATAGACATCGTATTGATAAATCTGAAACGAAAAAAGATATGAAAAAAATCGAAAAAGAGATTAATGAGTTACTAAAACAAATTGAGAACAATTCACAAAATAAAGAAAAAATAAAAAATGGTTTAAATACCATTTTCAATACTTCTATAGGGATAGTAGAAGTTAAAAAATTAAAAAATAGAAGCGAATTTGAAGATTTAGTAAAAGAAGTTCAAATTTCAAAAGTTAAACCCTCTGAGTTAACCAATGTGCAATTCAATTCTCTATTTCATGCATTCAAATCAGTCAAATATATGTCCCCCCCAACAGACACAGCAATCCCTGTAGGTGATGTTGTATTAGAAAATACATTAATAAAAGAAATTGGATTAAAAATATCTGCAAATATTGATGATTTTGAAGATCCCATAGATGACATAAAAGAATCAATTGATGTATTGCGGGATGATATAATAAAAGAGAGCACTAAAAGCCATTTATCTGGAAAGGATGAATCTTTAGAAAAAATTGTTGTAAGTTCCGAAGAGGTTAAAATCTTTAATTCAAAGATATTAACTAGTATTGATATTAAAGATCGTTATATCGAACCGGAAAAATTTAGACAAACAATCCAAAAAAATTTGGCATCAGCTGAAGAAGTGCAAAAAGATTCATATCAAGAAATATTTGAATTTTTTGTTGAAAGTTATACTAAAGATGACGATTTTATTTCTGCAGAAACAAGAGCTCCAACAAGTGGAAAAGGTTTAGCATATGCTGTTGAAGCTGTTTTGGCTTATTGTAATGATCCTAAAAAACTTGATACACCTAAGCGTTCTAGAGATGTTCTATCAAGATTTATTAATAGAACTCCAAAATTAAGAGATTCTGCGGATTGTGCAATTACGAAAGCCGTTCAATCAGTTAATTGGAAGAATTATAAATTAGAAACATATGATAATAATTTACCTAAAGGCCCAATAAAATTATTGATAAATATTTCTGGCCCTTACGTTCATTTGATGTTTAAGAGCCAGAGTAAAAATGCTTTGGCTGACGACGAAGAACTTCTAAAAGAAATTAAATATTGTCTTGAAGCTATTGGAAGACGGTTGAGAATATATCTTAATAGAAGAGCGAATATTCGAAAAATAGAAAAAAGGGCTGGTTTAATTGAAAGATACATTCCAATATTCGTCAAAAGCCTCTCTAACATCGCTAGGCAGGGTGATGGAAAATATAAAGATAAAATTTCAGAAACGGAATTAGAAACGTTAATGAAAGATGCTATAGGCGTAAAAAAAATACCTAGCATTTCTAAAGAGATAGAGCCAAAAATTAAAAAGGAAGAAATTGAAAAAGAAAAACAGAAGAAAACAGTCGTTGAATGGGAGAAAAAAATTGATAAGAAAGAACACATCCCCAAGAAAACAGAATCAAGAAAAGAAATTCTTTCAGAAAGAACTCTTAGGAACTGGACCGTTAATGAACTCAAAGAATATTGTATAGAAAATGATATTTTAATAACCAAATCTTCAACGTTAAGAAAATCAGAAATTATTAAAGAAATTCAAGAATTTTATACAAAAGAAAAGCCAGAAGTAATAACACTTTCAGAAAAGGAAAGAAAAGAACCAATAAAACTCAAACCCGTTATTACAAGCGTCGTACCAGAAAAAAGAAAACAATTGCGTTTAGTCGGGGGTGAAGAGACGACTCAACCTATCGCTATAAAGAAACCCATAGCTCGTGCTCCAAAACCTAGACCTGAACCTACTCAAATCGAATTGCCGATAATTACGACAGAGAAAATACTGGACGCTTTATCTGATGAATGGCAACCGATTACTTCTTTAATTTTTAAAATGAAAATAAAAGAAATGATGGATGCACGCTTTTTACAAATAAAATTAAAGGAGTTAGAGCGCAAAAATAGTATAGTTGTCTCTACTATAAAAAATAAAAAAAATTGGAAGTTAAAATGAAGTGATTTAAGTGTCAAGTAAGATAAAACAGGAAAAATGGGATATAAGGGCAGCAAAAAAACTATTTCAAGAATCTTTAAAAAATGGTCTTGAAGAAAATAAAAAACAAATCAAGTTACCTGAACATACAGTTAAAATTGATGAATTGAGTAGGGAATTAACTTTAGATCGAATACATAATTTAACAGATTCTCTTATTGAAATGATTTATGAAACAGGAAGACCCGCTATTCGCTTACCTTCAAGAACGAGTGCAAATATTATTTGGGACGAAAAAAATGATTTATTGCTCTTAGGACAACAAATAATGGAAAAACAGTTTCACTCGCTTGCTAGCGTTGCTGATATTACTAGATTAATGAAAGTGCTCGAAAAAATTAACGAATTACTACTTAAAGACCTTCACGCTACAAAAAGAGAAATCTTTTATTCAGCAGTTCAATTGTTTGGGGATCAAAAAAATAGTGATAAATGTATTGAAGATGTCGCTACAATGCTCTATACAACTAGAAATTCAACACACATAGTTGCTTCAGCCAAAGGGTCATGTATAGGACGCCTTCGAATTAGGGATAAAAACGATATTATTGATTTAGAAGGATTAGGGAGCGGAGGTTGGACAATTAGTCCTATGCTTGATAATATTGAAATAATTGAATCCGATGCGGAATTTATTTTGGTTTTAGAAAAAGATGCCGCGATGATAAGGTTAGCAGAGGCTAGATTTTGGAGAAAATACCCTTGTATAATTTTGACAGCGAAGGGCGCTGCTGACATCGCTACCCGAATGTTCTTAAGGAGAATTAGTAAGGAGCTCAAATTACCCGTCTTTTCTTTAGTTGACTCGGACCCCTACGGGCATTATATTCATAGCGTTTATTTACGAGGGTCTAAACGATTAAGTTACGAGTCGCCATTTTTAGCTACTCCTGACATAAAACTCCTAGGTGTACTCACCAGAGATCTGGAAAAATATAAAATTCCAAATGATTGTAGAATTCCAATGAATCAAACAGATATCAAAAGAACTAAGGAGTTGTTAAATGAAGGTTTTGTTAAAAAAAATAAAGAATGGGAAACAGATCTAAAATTAGCTTTGAAATTGAAGGTAAAAGCAGAAATTCAAGCACTTTCAGCATTTGGATTTGAATTCTTGACCGATCAATACATACCTGAAAAGCTTTCAACCGGAGACTGGATATAATGAAAATTTTTAACAAAAAAGATGGTGGGATAGTACAACTAACAGACAAAGAAAAAATGAAAGAGTGGCCAATAGAATTACCTCTTATTTTTATTGAGTACATACGTAATAATCAATTAAAGACTTACGAAGATTCAAAATTAAAGAAAGATATTGAGCAATATCTTGACGAAGTTCTTGAAGATATTGCAATTCCAGGGCTAATTAAAGTTCTTGATGGTGATGATTTTGAAGAAACAAATAAAGCTCTCGTTAGAATTGATGAATTAGCTAAAAAAAAAATTGATTTGGTTAAACCCATAAAGCCATATGTAGAGAAGTTGGTAAAAAAGGATAACAAGGAAATAAGAAAACTTAGTAACTCAATTTTAGAAAGTTTTGCAAAGGCAGAAAGAAGAAAGAAATTAGCTGAGAAAAGAAAGATTATGCAAGAAAGAGAAAAAGAATTCTTAGCCGGAAAGATAAGTGGAGAAGAGTATGCTAACGCTCGCAAAGAGTATTTGATCTTAAAAGAGTAGTTTGATTTTTTATGAGTTGGGAATTAGAAAAAAAGAAGTTTTACGATTTTATCATACAAAACGATGTAATTGGATTTTTTAACGAGCCAATAACTTTAAAGTCTGGAAGAAAATCGTACTGGTATGTAAATTGGAGAAATATAGCTGAAGATGTGTTTCTATTTGATTCATTAACTGATTTTCTTATATCATATGTTAAACATTTAAAGCTTAAACCAGACTGCTTTTATGGCGTTCCAGAAGGTGCTACAAAACTAGGAGTAATAACTCAATATAAATGGGCAATTAGCGATAATAATCTAACACCAGGCAAATTTATTTTATCTATGGGAAGAGCAAAACCAAAAGAACATGGAGCCCCTAAAGATAAATTCTTTTTAGGAATTCCTAAAGGGAGGGTGATAATCGTAGAAGATACTACAACTACTGGAGGCTCTTTACTTAAAACAATTGACAATTTGCTTGATTTTAATGTAAATATAATAGCTACTATCGGTTTAACAAACAGAAATGAATTAAGAGACGATGGAAGGACTGTCGAAGAAGCTATCAAGCAAAAAAATATTCAATATTATGCAATGAGCGATGCATTAGATTTATTGCCAAATCTAAACCCAAATGAAACCATAAAAAGTCATATTGAAATTTATTTTAAAAAATACGGTTCAAAAGAAATTAAATTTTAGCGCAAAATTCAAACGAATATAAGTTAGTTATTAATTTTTAATCATTACTTAAAAAGAACGCTCTCCATACTTTAATAAGCTCACTTAGCTTTCTATGGAGCAACTTTTCAGAGTTAGTTAACTTACGCTCATCATCTACAGATAATTCTGCTCTTGCTAATCTTAGCATTTTTGATAATCTGCTATCAATAATATTTATGGTAAAAGATTTAAATCGATCTAAACCTAACTTCGGTTTATTTTTATCATTTACATCTTTTTCAATGAATGTTTTAAATTCTTTTATTTTATTTAGAAAATAAGGATTGTCTCGTTGTATTAATCTCTGATCGTCGCGTTCACTTATAGCGTATCTTTGAACATCGACATTATCGCACTTTTCGTTTGATGAAATCTTCATAATATTGTTTTCTATAAAAGGAAGCGCTACAAAATATTTTAGTTTGTATTTTTTACTTTTTTCAAACGGTCCGAACGCTTCTCCTAATATCGAAAAACCTTCGTAAGCATTTATGCATTCGGTAGTTATTTCCTCGTTTCTAAAGATAAAATTTACCCGATTTAACGAATCCTCTAATTGATGTTCAATTTTTTCCAATTTTTACCCACACCATAAAACTAATTTAATAACATTCAATTCCTTTATTTATTAAATATATGTAAACAACAGAAATATAAATGTATTAAATTATTAATAATGCTTACAGAACTTATCCTTTTTCTCCTTTTTATAATATTTTTCATTATTGGGTTCATAATAATTTACAAACAAGTTAGTTTAGTTAAAAAAGGGGAGTTTAACAACAAAGATCGCCTTCAGTGCTTAATTTACGGATTTGTCTTTAGCATGGGAGTTATGGTTGTAATCGCGATGGCTTTTATATTTGCCATAAACACTCCTGAGTTTTGGCAAGGAAGCGGATTAACGCCTCCAGATATCAGCCCTCTTTCTTTACTTATTCCCTTTACGTTTTGTTTGACATATATTTCTATATATCCTCTTATAGATTTCTTATTTATTGCTTTAAGTTCAGAATCCGATGAGGGGCTTACTCCATTTCATAAATTTATTGGGAGTAAAATTATTCATTTATCTAATAACAAAATTATTTCTGTTATTATGGCAATTCTTCTTTATTTACTCTTTATTATCCCTCCAATGTTACTTTCTCTTGCGGGAATACCTTTTTTAGTAATCTGGGTTTCTTGGTTACTTGCTTATCCCCTTATGATTTTAACATTTTATGGCGCGAAAGGTTATGTAGCTGGGATAACAAACGAGTTCGTTCATATCCCTGAAATTAAACGATCTTCGTTTTTAAATTTTGAAGATAGTAAAAGAGGTATGAAACAATTTATATCAAATCCTAAACCGTACATACTATTCGGTTTAATGTTGTTCGTCTTTGTGTGGGCTTGGATTTCTATGTTTCAAACAGTAATATTCTTCTTTTCTGGATCACTAGCAATATCTACGATGACCTCGTATTTTGTGTTTGTTACTCTATTGTTTGGCATAATAGGATACTTTACTCGATTTTGGGGCAGAAAAATAAAATATAGAGGAATAGATATTTATTTTGCAGCGTATTTAATGGCCGCAATTGGTCTCAATGTTTTAGTAAATTTTTTAATAGTGAATATAGGCAAATTATCGGTGACATTAAATTATTCGATTCTCACACAAGATATTATTCTAAATTATACTAAGTTTGCTTGGGCGGCAGTAATCGAAGAAATTTGTATGATCACATTTACATCTTATTACTTCTTATCAAAAAAAAATGAGTTTACTAAAAATCTTAAATACTCAAAAATTACGGAGTATGGTCAAACCTTTGATCCCATCCCACTATTTAATTTTATCAAACATTCTGATCCTGTACTAAGAAAGCATGCAGAAAGTACGCTTTTAATGATGTTTGAAAGAATTCCTTTAAAATCAGAAATCTCCATAAACGATTGGAAATTTAAAGATTCTTTATTAGACGGGTTATGCGACTCAAACTCGAATTCAAGAAAGATATCATACAAAATTTTGACTAAATTAGAGAAGGAAATTCCAAATTTGATATTACCTTGGATTATAGAATCTTTGGAATCTCCAAATTACGACAAAAGTATTCCTATTGCAAAATCCTTAATTGGGGCTGATTTTGCTTTGATTAAACAAATTCCTATAAATGTTATATATAACTTAGTAAATGATTCAGAGTGGAGATTAAAGTTATTAGGATTAAAAATCTTGATAAGAATTGCTCAAAAAGAAAAAGAAGTGGTACGAAATTTTGATTTGATGAAATTATTAAACGATCCAAACAGCGCTATTCAAGTGGAACTTCTTAACCTTTTAGCAGAATCTTCACTTAATATTCCTATTGAAACATTTTTAAATAAATTAAATCATACCAATAAAGAAATTAGAGCTGCAGCCATTAAAAATTTAAAGAATATAGATGTTGAAAAGATTGACTCCGAAATGATTAATAGAATAATTCCCTTTATGAGAGACCCTACAAGCTCTGTTAGAGCATCTATATTTGAAGTTATTTCTAAAATGGGGAATTTCAAAAAATTCAATATTCCTATCTCGACCATTTTTGAAGGATTAGTTGATTCAGATATAAGCGTTAGGAAGGCATCTGTTTCAGCTCTTGTAAAGTATTATATTGAAGAACCTGACTCCATTGACATAGATAAGATTATCAGTAAAATCGACTCCGAAAATCTAAAATCTTTGAACAGTGTGTTAACCCTCCTTGGTAAACTTTGGGACAAAAATCCAGAAAAAATCTTAACTACTTTCTTGATTTTTATAAAATTTGATGATTATGAATTAAAAGAAAGAATCTCAGATATTATCGTTGAGAATTATGAAAAAAACCCAACTTTAGTTTTAGATAGGTTAATGAGAACTAAGGACGAATCAAAATTTATTTCAAAAGGAGTAATTTCTAGAACAATAACTAAAATTGCTAAACAATATCCTAAGGAAATAATACCAAGATTAATTAATCATTTAGGTTCCGATGATAAAGATATAAAATTAAATGTTATTGCTTCTTTGGATGGTTTAATAGAAGATCATATGGATAAAATCGATATTAAATCTATAATATCCTTAATTCCAAGTGAAAACGATAAAAAAATTAAGAAAGAAGTATCCCAACTAATTTTAAAAATTTCAAAAATTAATCCTTTAGCATTACAACCGGTAATGACTGATTTATTACAGTCTATAACCGAACAGGATGTATCTATAAGAATAATTTTAACTAAATCAATGTTAGAAATATCAAAACAATTACCAGATCTTATTCCGGTGCGCCTTACAATAAATCTTCTTTCAGATGAAGATTCTTTTATAAGGGAAACAAGCGTGAAAATATTAGGATACATTGGTCAGAAACTCTCTTTCGCTACTGCTGATGCTTTGATAAATAAAGCGTTAGTTGACAAAGAGTGGATTGTTAGGGATGCAGCTGTAGCAAGTTTGGGAAAAATCTTTAAAGCTGTCGATAACAAGGAGACTATTATTGAAAAACTTGTTTCTTTACTAGACGATGATAAAAGTTGGGTTCGCCGTTCTTCCATGAATGTTCTTTCATCAGTAGAAGGAATTACGGAAACTCAAATCCCCTTTGAAAAAGTTTCAGAGAATTTATTAAATAAAGACTCCAAGGTTAGAGAAGGAGCAGCTAATTTATTAAAAATATACAGCTTTGAAAATATTGATAGAATCTTTAATAGCATAATTTCACTATTAGGTGATGAAAGCGGGGATGTAAGAAACACTACTGTAGATGTTATGGTTAAAATCATACAAGAAATTGGTATTTCTAAAGTACTTTCTAAATTATTGAAAAGTTTAAGCGATGAATATTCAATTCAAACACAACAATCGATCGCAATAATACTAGGACGCACTATTAGATATGAAGATGAAAAAATTAAAAAAAGAGTAATTTCGCTATTAAAAATTCGATGTGAGATGTCGCAAGACCCAATAATATGCGAAATGCTAACAAAATTGAGAGAAAATTAACATTTCTTTTATGTTTGTGAAAAACTACATGGAGGATATCACTAAACCATTTCTCTCCCATGATTTTTTTCCGACAAATCTTATTTACAGTTTAATAAGCTTAAATCGTTAATATATCAAATTAAAATATCACCAAAAATAACTTTGGTATATTACTATTATTTTAAAGGTGAATCTGCTTGACAACGCCAATATCCCGTCCTAGTGTACCTATTCATAAAACTTCCCGTTTTGAAGATTTTTACAGACTATTTGAAGAAAAACCTGGAGTATATAAGTATCAAGACAAAATAAATGATATATTTTCTAAGGGTAGTTATACTTTAATAATATTTTATGAGGACTTGTTGGCCTTCGACTCTCAAATTGCTGAACTATTAAGAAAAGATCCCGAAACTCTTTTGGAAAACGCAACAGAAGCTTTTAGAAACATATTAAAGTTTCAAGGAAGTAAATTAACTGATAAAGACTATTTTGTAAGAATAACAACCAAAGACGATAAGAGCCCCTTATTCATATCATTGAGAGGGTTAAGAGCAAAAAATATTGACAACCTTGTATGGACTAAAGGAATCCTCGTTAGGAGTTCAACGATACGACCAAAATTAATAGAAGCGGCATTTGAATGCATGACCTGCAAAACACAATTTGAAGTACTTCAGCTTAGTTCTAAAATAAAATGGCCTAATTTTTGTATTAATCCAAGGTGTAAAGCTAAATCTCAATCAGATTTTCGGCTTGTTTCAAAAAACTCAGAATTTATTGATTGGCAAAGCGTAATGATCCAAGAAATTCCAGAAGATTTGCCACCTGGCAGAATTCCTAGATCAATTCAAGCAATTTTAACCCATGATTTAGTTGATATCGTAAAACCAGGTGATAGGGTAAAATTATTGGGAACTTACAAATCCGTTTTAGCCCAATCTACAAAGAGCATAAATAGTACGCTATTCAAAACATTTATCGATGTAAATTATATCGATCCTGAAGATAAAAGCGAAGGTTTCATCGAGTTATCTAAAGAAGATAAAAAAGAGATTGAAAAGTTATCTAAAGAACCTATGATACAAAAGAAAATTGCCAGATCTATTTCACCCGTAATATATGGAAGAGAAGAACTTAAAATGGCTACTGCTTTAACCCTTTTTGGAGGTACAAGAAAGAAAAGGCCAGGAGGTGGTTATAAACGAGGTGATATTCATCTCCTATTTGTTGGCGATCCCGGAACCGGTAAATCGGAAATTCTAAAAAGTGCTATTGAAGTGTCACCTCGCGGGCTATATACTTCTGGCAAAGGCTCTTCAGCTGTCGGTTTAACGGCGGCAGTTATTAAAGACACAGATACAGGCCAAATGAACCTTGAAGCAGGAGCTATCGTGTTAGCAAACGGAGGTGTAGCAGCAATAGACGAGTTTGACAAAATGGAAACTTCCGATAGATCTGCTCTGCACGAAGCGATGGAACAACAAACTGTTAGTATAGCTAAAGCAGGAATTGTTGCTACTTTAAAAGCCCAAACAGCAATCATTGCAGCAGCAAACCCACGTTCTGGGAGATATGACAGATATAAAACACCTACACAAAATATTCATTTACCCCCGTCACTTTTATCCCGTTTCGATCTAATCTTTATTGTTATTGATAGGCCTGACCCTGCTGACGACGCACAAATGGCAGAATTTATTTTAAAAAATGCGATGCTAGGACCGGACGATGATATTGAAAGCAAAACTGGGAAAATTTCTCCGATTCCTCGCGATCTTTTAAAAAAATACATTGAACATGCAAGAAGGACTTGCCACCCCGTATTAACTGAAGAAGCTAAAGAAAAGATTAAAGAATTTTATTTAAATCTACGAGGACAGTACGATAGTGAAGACGCAATCGTCTCAATCCTTGCTAGAAATCTAGAAGCACTTGTGAGGTTAAGCGAGGCATACGCAAAAATGGCTTTAAGAGAAAAAGTAGTTAAAAATGATGTAGATGAAATTATCAAACTATTCAAAAGATATCTGAAAGATACTGGTTACGACGAAGCTACTGGAAAAATTGATATGGATCGAATTTTAGTTGGACAATCTAGAAGTTCTATAAATAAACTCGACAAAATGCTTACTAGGCTAAAAGAAATTTTTGAAGATGGTAATTGGAAAGCATTAGAGAGGACTAATGTTATTCAAATTCTCGAACTCGAAGAAGATTTAGATGAAAAATGGATCAAAGACGCTCTTGAGGAGTTAATAAAGGAAGGAACTTTATACGAACCGAGAAATAATATGCTTAGGTTTACAAATAAAGACGACTAAAAGAATCTTATAATTGTTTAGACAATTTTTTACACAGTTCCTGGCTCTGATGCTAACAATTTAGCGAAATATTAAAAAATAAATAAGTTAATAATTGGGTTATGACTTCTTTTTACTTAATTTTTAAAAATTAATATAGGTGATTTATATTTCTGTTGTTATTGAAAATTTAAAAGAAGCAATAATAGGAGAAAGCAATGCTAAAAGAAAATATGAGCTATTTGCCGAAAAAGCACTAAATGAAGGTTTTCCAGAGATAGCTCACTTGTTTAAAGCAATTTCTACTGCGGAAGCGATCCATATAAAAAACCATTTAAAGGCAATTGAAGAAATTACGAAAAAATCTGTCGATTTAGATGCAATTGCCAATATTGAAGAAAATGTTTTAAAAAAACAAGTTAAAAATACCAGAAATAATTTAATCCAAGCAATCGCAGGAGAAACATTTGAATTCAAGAAAATGTATAAAGGGTTTATGAAAAATGCTAAAAAAAACGATGTTTATTTGGCAGAATTTTCGTTTGATTTAGCAAGAATGGCTGAAATTGTTCATAGCAAATTGTATATTAGATTTCTAAAAAAACTTGATAAAAAAGAACCATTTGAAGATATTGATATATATGTTTGCCGGATTTGTGGAAATGTCGAATTAAGAAATAAACCTAAAATTTGCCCTAATTGTGAACACGATCAAAAGTTTTTCATAAAATCATAATTTTGTAATATTGTAGTAGAAGTTTCTAGAAAGAAATCTAAAAACTATTTCAACGGAATTAGCTGTTCTAACCATAATCCAATAACTAAGGATGCTGTAAAGGCTACAATTCCAATAAGGACCATCTCTAAGCCTCCTTTTATGGCTGATTCTCCAGTAATTTTTGTTTTTAAACCTCCAACTATGAAAAGAGAACTAAGAGATACAATTGTAGAAAAAATCAGTGAAATTACCCCT
>JAUWNA010000040.1 GCA_030612905.1 Promethearchaeota archaeon | reverse complement strand
GTATAATCACCTTCGTCAACAATAAACGATAAAATACCAGAACTTTCAGGAGGAATCATTATTTTATGTTTAAAAAAGGGTGTTTCTTGTACGGTACCAATCTCATCTCCACTACTTAAAGAATCATTTATTTTGCTTGATGGAATAAAATGCCATTTTTTTGTTCTTGATAAAGAGGGAAATTCAAGGCCTCTTCCTAATCTTCCTTCTTTAAACTGGCTGAAAGTAAGATCTAAAGGTCTCTGAATTCCATCAAAAACATTTGCTAACAATCCTGGTGCTAACTCCATGGATAAAGGTTCGTTGAGATTAATTACTTTATCGTATAATTTTATACTATTAGTACTTTCAAAAGATTGGGCTATTACGTGATCCGAATAGATTTGAATTACCTGACAAATAATGTTATAGTTACTAATCTTAATTAAATCATGAAGCCGAACCTGATTTTCTAATCCTTTAACCTCCACTAATGATCCATTAACAGCAGATATAAAACCCAAATTAGAACTATTTGTTTTTGTGACCATTTTTTACTAATCCTACCATGTAAGTTAACATTATGTTTTTTATTATATTGTTCGCTTTCTACAAATTGGACATATTTTCACAGACTTTGTAATTAACATTCCACAATTTTTACATTTCTTAACAATTTCTTTCATTTCAAGTGTTTGACCACATGTAGGGCATTTTTTCCTGTAACCTGTTATGAGCATACCACAATTTTCGCATTTATTAATGAGGGATTTTCGATACTTGAAATTTAGATTCACTTCTTTAAAATTTTTTTGAACCGGTTTCTCAGGTTCCATTTCTATCTTCAATTCCAATTTTCGATGAAAATCTTGACTTCTTCTTCCTTTTTTATCAGGAAACATTTTTGAATAAATAGAACCTTGCTTTTTTTTATTAAAAAAGGTCCCTGCAAACAGCAATAGCACGAATCCTAGTATTAAGATAATGAGAAGCGGGTTTGTTCCAAACTCCATCAATATAAGATATAAAAAGATTAAAACAATTAGATAAATAATTAGTAGTAAAATTTTGAGAGAAAAACTTTTCTTGGATGAGCTTTCTTTCGTATTTTCGACTTTCATATTTTACAATAAATCTACTTTATAAATACTTTTTAGAAATAAATTGTTCTGCCTTAATTATAGCTTCATGGACTTTCTTTGATTCGATCTCTCTATCTATTTCATCGGAAATAACATCTTTTATGGTGCTTAATTTAAAGTTAATAATAGAATATTTATCGTCTAGATAAAAAGGAATATAAGAAACTCCAGTTCCTTGATAGAATTTGAAGAAAAATTCATAAAAATGGAGCCTGATGGCATTTATAAAAACAAGTAATCCTTCAAGTAAAATAACAATTATATTGCCAAAAATCAATCCGGTTATATTAATTATCTCGTTAAAAATCCCCTCGCCTTGAACTAAATTCATCATTGCTTGAATTGCGACCATTAAAGAGATATGTGCTAAAGCTAACGCTAGTAATCTTATATAAGATGCTACGTTGCTCATTATCGACAGTAACGTTTCAAATGACTCCATTGCACCTTCCCCTATAAGACCTCCAATTGACTCTTCTTTCAAATAAGAAACGTGGAAAAGTTTTCCAAATGGTTTTAAGAGTATTATTAGTATACCTGGGAGTAAGGGCAACATAATTGGGTAAGGAGGGTCCATCCATCCATAGATATCAAAACCGAAAGTAAAAATTAAAATAGTTCCTCCAGTTAATAGCCATATTTTAATTAAGGAGTCAGTAAAACCTAAGTATTTTCTATGTTGCTTCCAATAATTCAAAAACTGTATAAACCAGCCCAAATTAATATGTACTACTCCAATTAATACGGCAAACTTAAAAACAACCATTATATTATTTAATGGATTGTGTAAAGTGATATTTAAAAATGGAATGGTAACAGGTTCTAAGTATAAAAAAACCCTTCCAAATAATTCAATGTCATGCATCCCAAAAAACTCACCATATAAAATCCCAACTAGTATAGAACCGATTCCACAATACATAATGATCCAGCAAAAATTTAAGAAATCGGTACTTTTTTTGTTCCTAAAGACAAATGCTCCAATCAAACCGGAGATAATTAATGTAATACCATGCCCAATATCCCCAAACATCAATCCAAACAAAAGTGGAAAAGTTATTGCCAAAAAGGGAGTGGGATCAATTTCTGAATAAGCAGGAACGCCGTACAATTTAGTAATAGTTTCAAAGGGTCTCATAAAGAAATTATTCTTCATAATTGTAGGAGCTGTATTTCTTAAATCCTTTTTTTTATTATTATTAGTCAGTTCTTTCTTTAATGAAGAAGCTTTCTTTTTGGAGTCTGGTGACTTTTCTGAATGTTTATGGCTTTTACCTTCTTTTAAACTAACAGATCTATCTTTTGTAATAGCAATTGATTCAATCGTTATTTGATCTTGGAACTTTTCAATCAAACCCTCTTGAATTTCCTGTTTTTTTTCTTGTGGAATAAAAAAACTCAAACTTAATCGATTTAAAGATAAATCTTCGAATTGATGTGAAGCCCAATTATATTCTTCTATATTTTGCATGATCTCATTGGTAGCAGCAAATAATAGTATGTTTTCGTCTCTTAATCGTTCTAATTCCTTTTGATATTTATTTAAGGACGTCACTATAAACTTGATTTCATCTGCTATACGAGGAAAGTTTATCCCATTTGATTGCAAATATTTTTTGAGAATCGGTACTTCTTCGGCATGAATGAGGCGTATTCTCTCTCTGAATACATCTTCTTGTTCCTTTGGATAGATTACGAAAAAGGCAATTCTTTCATCGCTTAAAAAATCATACTGAAAAAAATTTGGAAAATAAGAAAATTCAAAAAGATTCTCTATATTTTCAAGGTTCTTTGAGAAGGTTGTAAAGGCTTTAAATTCTAAACGATTAAACTTTGATAATTTATCTCGCGTTAACTCATATTTTTCCAAAAATGTGTAACTTACATGAATCAAATTTATTTTATCCAATTCCACCTTGATAGTGGTCATATATCTTTTTAACTCATTAACACGGTTTGAATAAAAATTGATTTCACTCAATATTTGATTTAACAAATCGTCTATATCTTTAGCATCGAATTCTTTTCTCTCTTCTTTTTCAAATACTAATTTCTGGAAGTCAAATTCAGTAATATTAAGGTTTTTGAATAAAGTTTCTAAATTTTGACTTAATTTCTTAATTCTATCAAACAAAACTTTATCTTTTTCAATTATGACGCTTATTTCAGGTTTCGTTTTAATGTGAACTAGATTAAGCTGGGCTAGGTGATGTAGTAAAAGATCCTTGTAATTATGATTAATATTTACCTTAAATAATTCCATTGAGCTTTTCTTTGTCATTTTTTTTCTTTCCTCATTTAAACATTTTTTGTAATCAAATTCTTTGTGTTTTTTAAACGAACATAATTCTCTCTTTCAATTTCTTCCAGTACAGCCTTAATTTTTTTAATATCTATTTGTAGTTCAGGTATTATTACATTCTTTAGACCATTTATCCTACGATTTATTTTTTTATAAGTTAGGGAGAGTTTCAACAATAGATCTTCAGATTGAGCAACATATATAAGGCTTTGAAAGAATTTTATTAAAAGAATAATCAAATCATCAAGATAGTGAGATGTATTTTCAAAAGAGTAAGCGGGAAGCGATTCTTCCCGTATCAGTTCATAATCAATTATTGGCACTAATGATCCAATCTTTTTTATATAGTTTACAGCAATCGTTGGGTTATATTGGATTTTACTTAATTTACTAATTAAATTAAATTCTCGTTTACCCATTTCTTTATATGTTTGATTAAGTTTAATCATAGTGTCTTTATATAATTTTAAAAAGATTTCACGCTGTTTTAAATAATTATCCCAATTTTTTTTAATTTCAAATATTATTTGTTCTAATTTAAATTTTAGAAAATTTTCGCCTTTAACAGCAAAAGTTAACCTTTTCTGTAGACTCATTAAATTTGTTTTTGTGGGCTTAAACTCTCTAAAACTAATTGATACTTACACCTCTTCAATGTAATACTTATCAATAAAATCTTCCCGTATTCTAAACAATTGATTTTTGGGCAAATTAGATAAAGCTTGCCATGCAATATTGAGAGTCGTTGAAAAATCCCTTTCTTCTGTGTGCCCTTGATTTAAAAATTTTTGTTCGAAAAAGTTACCAAATCTTAATAGCGCTTTTTGATTTAAGTTTAATCCATCCTCTCCTACAATCGATATAAGATCTCTAACTTCAAGGGCAGCTGAATACGATGCTAATAGCTGAGAGTTAACATCAGCATGGTCTTCCCTAGTAGTATCTTTACCGATTGAATCTTTCATAAGTCGTGATATAGACGCTAAGACTTCAAAAGGTGGATATATTCCCTTTTTTTCCAAGTTACGATTAAGAACTAACTGACCTTCCGTTATATACCCAGTTGTATCCGGAATTGGATGAGAAATGTCGTCGTTAGGCATCGTCAAGATCGGTAATTGGGTTATTGTCCCTTTTTTGCCTTTAATTTTACCAGTTCTTTCATAGAGTGATGCGAAATCAGTGTATAAATAACCTGGATACCCCTTTCTGCTAGGAATCTCTTCTTTGGCGGCGCTTAGTTCTCTTAAAGCTTCAGCATAATTCGTCATGTCTATTAAAACAACGAGAACATGCATATCTTTTTCAAATGCAAAATATTCAGCAGTAGTTAACGCTACTCGCGGAATTATTAGTCTTTCCATAATTGGATCGTCGGCAAAATTGATAAAAGAAATGATATTTTGTATGTTTCCACTTTCTTTAAAACGATTCATA
The DNA here is from genome assembly GCA_030612905.1 of Promethearchaeota archaeon. Lineage (GTDB taxonomy): Archaea > Asgardarchaeota > Lokiarchaeia > Sigyniarchaeales > SOKP01 > SOKP01. The sequence goes on along the minus strand of JAUWNA010000040.1, from coordinate 5,417 downwards.
AAAAAAATCGCTTCATCTTGGATAATTCCAATTCCACAAAAAATTATTAAAAATGGTTCTTCTGTCAAAACTTTTGCTTGAGTAACAATTTGAGCAGCTAATAGATTATGGGGTAATCCTTGACCACTAAATATTGGGAGTTTTTGTCCTCTTATTAAAGTAAAAAGACCATCTATTACCGATATTCCCGTTTGGATAACTTGCGTTGGATACTCTCTTGCAAAAGGATTAATTGGTAATCCATTAATATCTCGTTCAATTTCAGTAAAAATATCTGAATCTAACACTTGTTTCGTATTGATATCAATAGGTTTTCCCAAGGAGTTAAAAACCCTTCCAATCATATCACTTGAAATTTTTATCTTAAAGGAATCTTCAGTAAAAATAATTGTAGAATTTTCTGAAGAAATCCCAGCTGTATCTTCAAATACTTCAATTGTTATTATCTTTTCATCCATTTTTACGACTTGGCCTGTGCGTTCTTTTCCATCATCAGAATGGATTTTAACGATTTCACCATATTGTACATCGTGTCTATTATCTATAATTATTAAAGGTCCAACAATTTGTTTTATTTTTCTATAAATTACGCTCATTTTTTCCTAAAAACCCCATATGTTAATTTTAATGAGTCGATTTCGTGTAACATTTTCTTTCTTAATTTCTCTATTTGATCAAAGTTATTATTAGGAATAGAACGACAAGTTCTAAGAATATCATTTACAACCTCGAGTTCTTTGATATCTTCAATTAGAAACCTTTGCTTTAAGAGTTCCCTGCCCTCTTTAAATAGTAATAGAATGAGTTTTACCATCCCAATTAATTTTTTAACATCTGTAAAACAATCTATAGAATCAAAGGCATTTTGAATTAATAAACCATTTCTAATCAATTTTGAAATGAAAAGGATAAATTGTTGATTTTCGGGTAAGTTTTCTTCACCAACTAATTGGGTGACATTTTTTAGTTCGTTTTCTTGAGATAAGATGCTATTTATCTGTTTTCTACACTCGTACCAATCTATATCTATCTCAGGCCAATAAATATCTCTTTCAAGCCACCAATCTGAGATGAATTCAGGATATTTTGAATATGAATTTAACCAATTAATCGCGGGATAATGTTTAGAATACGCTAAACTTGCATCTAATGCCCAAAAAGCTTGGACAAATCGCTTTGTAGTTGAAGTAACGGGCTCACTGAAATCTCCTGAAGGCGGTGATACTGAACCAATAATTGTTATAGACCCTAATTTCTCTTTTTCAGAATTATTTTCTCCCAATATCTTAACAACACCGGCTCTTTCATAAAAGCCAGAAATTTTAGAGGGTAAATAAGCAGGATATCCTTCTTCGGCTGGCATTTCTTCTAATAACCCTGATATTTCTCGTAATGATTCTGCCCATCTTGAAGTGCTGTCTGCTAAAACAGCAACATCGTACCCCATATCTCTATAATATTCCCCAATTGTAACTCCCGAAAATATACTTGCTTCTCGCGCAGATACGGGCATATTAGATGTATTAGCTAGGATTACAATTCGTTCTAATAACGGGTGTCCACTTTTTGGATCTGTTATTTCAGAAAATTGTTTTAAGACATCTGCAATCTCATTCCCACGCTCCCCGCATCCAACAAAAATAATTATATCTGCATCGCACCATTTTGCTAGAGATTGTTGGATTACCGTTTTGCCCGTTCCAAAACCCCCGGGAACTGCGACGGTCCCTCCTTTTACTATTGGAAATAATAAATCGATTACCCTCATTCCGGTAATTAGAGGTTCATTAGGAAAGCCTCGCTCTTTATAAGGTCTATTTTTGGTGATTGGCCATTTTTGAATCATATTAAATGATTTCTCTTTGGAACCAATTTTCAAGCGGTATATTTCATCAATAACTTTATATTCTCCTTCCTTAGCAATATAAGTTATTTTTCCAGAAATTCCTAATGGAATCATAATCTTATGTTCAATAAGTTCTGTTTCCTGAACAGTTCCAACTACATATCCTGGACTTACATAATCGTTTATCTTTTTTACTGGTGAAAAATGCCAGTTCTTCGTTCTTGATAAAGCGGGCAAATCAACTCCTCTTTTTAAAAATCCTCCACCTTCAGCACTCAAAAAGGTTGCTTCCAAGGGTCTTTGAATACCATCAAAGATATTTCCTAATAAACCAGGTCCTAATTCCATTGATAAGGGTTCTTGTAAACTAATGACTTCTTCATTTAATTTTAAATTTTGAGTGTTTTCAAAACATTGAGCAATAACATGATCTGAATAAATTTGGATTACTTCACCTAAAATTTTATGTTTAGACTCCTTAATTAAATCATTTAGCCGTATAAAGCTTTCTAAGCCTTTTATTTCTATTAAGGACCCGTTTATTGATGAAATATATCCGGACTTAATTTTTTCGTTAGTTTCATTCATATTTCTTCACAGCTAATTTTTGATTTTGTATAAATTCTATATAATTATTTTCTAGAGCTTTAACATCAGGCTCAGAGTCAGAAAAAATTTTTGAAAACTCAATTTCTATAATCGATGTACTCTTCTTTAATTGATTTTCAATCGTATAATCGTAAGATAAATGTCCGGTCAGGATTACACACTTAAAACCTCCTGTAAATTCTTCTTCTGACTTTACTAAACTTACTTTATTTCTTAATATACTTTCAATCTTTCCCATATTATTGCTGAAATATTTAAAATCTATTGAATTTAAGTGAATGATAATCTCTGGTGGTTTATCCACGAGATGCTTGATACTTTCAAGATTTTTTAGTAAAAGGTTGATGTAGCTAGAGTAATTATTTTTTATTTTGTCTTTGATTAAGTCTGTTAAATCTGAAATAAGTTCTAACATTAGCTTGTTTTTTGATTTTAATACTTCTTCTTTAATTTTCAAAAGATAAGAAGAGAGAGAATTATTTAATAGTTTATTGTATGTTTCGTTAAAATGCGCTTTCATTTTTAAAGAGCTTTCTGAAGTTCTTTCCCTAGCTTTTTTTCTAACTTCTGCCATTTGGAAGAGCGATTGTTGATTGATCTTCTTTATCTCATTTTCAGCCTGATTTATTAAATACAAACTTAGTTTTCCAAATCTCTCTTTCATGTCATTTCCTTCACTAATGGCCGATCATCTCTTGTTATATAATTTCTTCTATCAATTCGTAAATTTTGTTGAATACTTTATCTTGATTCTTTATATCTTGTTGAAAAATATTTGGTAATAAATATACAAATGGCGTTCTATTATTTATTTTAAAATCTGTTAGAAATTCGAGATTTTCGTCTGATAAATCCATGTATATAATTATCAGAGCAACAGAAGTATTTTTTGTTAAATTTTTAAAAATTTTTAAAAAATCTTCATTAAGTTTAATTATCGTTCCTTCAATACCCAAAAGACCAAACAATAAAACTATTTCGTCGTAACCTAGTACATGTATTTTTTTATCATGCATTAAAAATCAAATCCTAATTTCTCAAATATTAAAATCATTAGCCCTTCCTTATTTCCATAATAATTTTTTTCTATTTTACTACATAATTTCGATATTAACTCTCCAAATTTTGAATTTTTTTCATTAACTTCTTCTGAAAGTGTTGCTAAGGCAGAACTAATAACTTCTTGATTTTTTAGATTTTTTTTTTCTATATCTTTTTCTAATGAAGCATTTAATTTCTCAATGTCTTCTAAACTTTCTTTTTTAGCGTTTTCAATCAAATTTTCATAAATATCTTCGATTTCTTCAACCCATTCAAAAATTGGCATTATTACAACTCCTACAATTATATATTAAATATTTCATTTCATAATTAATTTTAAAATTTCTGCGTTTTTAATGCTTTAAACTTATAGTGAAGGATTTTAATTACTTTTGGTAAAATATCAAATTTTATTTCTTTTTCTTTTTTTATAAGTATTTCTAAAATTTTGTAAATTGTGAAAAAATCAATGTCGTCAATTTTAATTTCAAAATTCTTAAAATAATAAGTTATATAAAATTGTTCAATTGACCTAATTAAGTGTTTTTGATTAATTCTTAGCCTGATATAAAATGGTTTTATTTCCTTAATGTTCTTCAAATATTCTTCTATAACTGATATAAATTCATCAAGACTATCAAGATTTAACAAATGTTCTAATTTATTTTCATTTAGGAATAAATAATGATTTACGAGAAATTGAGACAATAATTTTCGATCAATATTATTTTTTATCCCCCTATAAATCATATTTATATTGTAAATTTCTGTTTTATATTTCACAAACAATGAGATCATTGTTTTTTCTTTTTTATTTAAATTTGCCAGTTGTACATTGAGTTGCTTATAATATAATTGATCTAAAAAGGCTTCCAGAATAAATATTTCTTTATTTTTCTTAAAGTAAAGAATACCTTCTCTAATAGCCATATTGTATTTAGTTCTTTTAAGAAATAGTTGTATTTCATCTAAAGAAGTAAATTTAAGCAATTCTTCAATGAATTCCGTGTTATCTAAATATTCTTCAACTAAAAAATTAATCTGTTTTCTTTTTTCTTCTTGATTAATTCCTAAAATTAAACTGATGATTATTTGTTTGAGATTTTGTATTTCAAATTTCATGAGATAATTTCTTAAGAATATTCTCATGTTTTGGGGTGAATAATGTAAAATTTTACCAATTAATTTAATGTAATTATTTTTAAGAGCAACTTCAATATCTTCAATAGTATTTTCTTTAAAATCTAAATTAGGATAATAAGGTCTAATAGATTCCATGAAATCATCAATATCGTAGATTCTCTTAAGTTTTAGTAAAGTGTCATCATCAATTATTAATGGTTTTAAATAATCGATTTTAATATATGTATAAGCATAAGACGGAATAATCTCACTCGTAAAAAACACCTTCTTAACGATTTTAAATGCCAATCTTGATTATGTTGGCGTAGGAATTTTTGTCCACAAAAGGATCGCTACTATTAAACCATATACTGCTAATGCCTCACATAAAGCAACGACTAAAAATGATTTAAAAAAACTTTCTTCTCTTTCGGATAGAGAGGAGATTGCTGCGGTACCCACTGTTTTTAAAGCCATTGCACTTCCAATTACTGATGCTGAAAGGGAGATTGCTGCTGAAATCGCTAAAATCGCCGCTGTTGGAGAATTATAGTAATCAAAACTCTCTGTTTGTGCTGCAACAAATATAATTCCATTTACACTAAAAAACACAATCAATATAAGCACTAATTGGAAAAATCCTAACAATAAATAAAATTTCATTTTTCCTTTCATAGTATTCACAAATTGTACTTGTATTATATTTTAACTCAATTAAAGTTATTTTAATAGAATAATGTAAAAAGACGTATAAATTTTTCCATATTTTTTATAGTTTTAAGAATTTTACTGAAAAAGT
>JAUWNA010000310.1 GCA_030612905.1 Promethearchaeota archaeon | reverse complement strand
TACCATCGCTGTATCTTCGTCATATTCTAGAACACCAATCTTAGCTAATTCATGAACTGCTCTTAAAACCATAGCACCGGCAATCCCAGTGGTATTTTTGATTTGTTCACGCGACATTTTCTCTTTGTCACCGTGGAGCGTCATTATTACTGAATTATTTCATACTTTTAATAGATTTTTTATTTATATATAGGTATCTAAATGAATAGTTCAAAGTAAAAAAAATAAAATTGAAGATGATTAAAAATGAATCTATTGGATTTTTATGACGAAGAACCCAAATATTATGATGAAATTCTTGAATTAACTGAGAACAAGATAACTGAGATTTCTCGTCAGTTACAAACATATTTAAATAATAGAAAGGCAACGATTCGTGCAATATGCAGTGATTTTGAAGACACTCATAGTCTCTCTTGTATAAATTCAATTCATAAATGGGATGTGGAACTGAATTTAAGAATTCTGGAATATACTAGCTATTTGAAAAAGAACATAGGACCAAACGAAGATATTAAATTAAAATTTTTATATTTAGTAGAAATGGCGAAATCCTCTCCAAAGAGTCTAGAAGCTAAATTATTTAAGAATTTTTTAAGAAATAAGATAAGATTATGGCAAATATTGCATATTCTTTCGGGATTAGAGATTCATGGGAGACCTCAGTTATTAAAGTTAGTAATAAAAACATTAAATCGATTTTGTCATGATGAAAAAGAATTAAATGAGATTATTCCAGATTTTTTTAAACAAATTAAGTTGAATTATCAACAACTAGATCGAGAATATGAAAGATTATGTATAGCAAAAGATAAAGACCATATTAAACTTAAAAAAAGAAAAGTGATGGTGAGAGAATGATAAGTTCTAATATTCGAGCAACCCGGAAAAGGTTAAAGGGAGATAGAGTGGCTATTTGTCCAAAATATGGATGCCATACTGTTGAAAAGTTAAAACCATTGAAATTTGGGCTATTCGGTATCCAGAAATATCCTAAGTGTAAAGAACATAAAATTCACTTAGTTTTTGCTGATGAATTTATCGGAGATTTCCTTCAATCTGTAAATGCTTGCTTGTATGATATTTCAGTATTACCTCCAAAAGATTTACTGAATCTGATTAAAAAATCATGCCCTGAGATTTTATCATCCTTTATCAACAGATGGATGTATTGTTCACCTATAGGGAGGGGGGCTGATATGGTTCATAGGTATTTGGATTCCTTATCAAGAGCTTACATAAAATCTCTCACCTTAAGGCAACAAAAATCAATTAAAGATAATCTGTCCTTAAAAAAGAGAGATAAGTTGATCATACTTGGTTTTAAAAAAATTGAGATGGAATTTATAGAATTCTTGAAGAAGTTATATGATATATCCGAAAACTCGTATGATATTGAAGAAATAAAACATTTTCCTCAAAAAGCTAAAAATCTGATCCAACATTGGTTGGAAGCGTTTTTAAATACTATTGGACCAAAGAATTTTAACAGCGTGCGACCTACTGAAGAATATGAAGAAGAGAATTCTATATTTGTGAAAAAAAGAGAATACGATAAAATCCTTCAAGCACGAACTTGTATACTATTATTAGGGAAATCTCTCGCCGAAATACCTATAAATCTTTCGGTTTTTGAGCTTTTTTTGGCTTATCGTGAATTCCTTGATGCGGGAATATGCCAAAATCTGAAATTTAATGAAAAAAATCATCTAGAAGATGATATAGAATTTAATAATCAAATTTTAGAAATTAAAACTTCAAGAATTAAAGAGATAAAAGAAGAGATCAGAAATATTGAATGGGAAAAGATTTCCTCAGATTGGACAATAGAATATCGGTTTCGATATCCTGAACCATTTACTAAGCTATTATTAGATCCAAAGAAGGATTGCTCTAAGGATGAAAATCCTTTATACTGGCATAACAAATGGCTAAGATATCTTTATGAAGAGATCGAATTGAGTTATAGACAGATAGCAGAAATATGTGGCGTAGATAAAAGGACAATTATTTATTGGGCTAAAAAACATAAAATACCTAAAAAAGAAAACACAGGGAGAGAATGGGTCGATAACCATGGTTACATTCGTGCTTACACTCCCAAAGGGTATTTTCACCCTGAACTAACACCTCTGGATCGTGGAGAAGGAAGGTTTATCCGTAGAAAACATCAGCTAATAATGGAAGAATTTCTTTCAAAAAATCCCGAGTTAGAAATCTCTAAAAAGTGTATGATCGAAGGAAAATATCTAAAAAGTGACTGTCCAGTTCATCATATAAACTTCAATAAACTGGATAATAGAATTGAAAACTTGTGGGTCTTTGAAAAACAAAAAGAACACTATAGGTCTCTTGAGAGTTTATATAATTGTTTCAGCGATCTAATAAAGTTATCTAAAATTGTTTTTAAAGATGGTGTATACATTTTAAGAAAAGATTTCAATATACCTTATTCAAAGAATAAGATTAAAGAGATATTAAAACCTAGAGGAGAGAATTTTTACAAAGATATCAACAATGTAAAAGAAGAAATTAAAAAAATTATTTGGGAAAAAATTTATTCAAATTGGACAGTTAAATTTAGACAAAACCAATTTCAGCCATTCATAAATATATATTTGGATCCTTACTCTGATTGTTCAGAAAAAAATCCCTTATATCGACATAGAGGATGGTTAAATCGTTTAGTAAACGATAAGCGGTTTAATTTAAGTGATTCTAGGCTTGGAAATTTGTGTGGAATTACAAAAGATAAGGCTAGAGGATGGCGTAGACAATTAGGGGTTTCCAGAGGGAGAGATTGGGGATTTAAACGTTTCATCAACGATAAAGGACGCGTATTTATTAAACCAGAAAATTATGTTAATCCTGTTGCTCTAAGAAACAAAGGATGGATATTAGAGCATCGTTATGTTATAGAAAATTTTTTAAATTCTCAAAAGAGTTCTAAGCTAGCAAATAAATGTTTGGATGAACGGGGATTTTTAATGTCAAGTATCATAATTCATCATAAAAATTTAGATCCATCTGATAATAGAATAGAAAATTTATCCATCCTATTTTCAGCGAGTGATCACAAGACATTAGAATTTTCTCTGCTCAAATTCGTAGAAGAATTGTTAAGAACTAAACAAATAAGATTTTTTAATGGCAAATATTCAAATAATATTTAATTACCTATTTTTTATCCAATGCTTCTTTCGAATATAATCTTTGCTTCAAAGTGACTCTTCCAGTATCAATGTCATGTTCTATCAAATCCACATTTGCTAATTCTTGTATTGCCCTTAAAATATAAGCACCTCCAATTCCAGTTGTGTTTTTCAATTCCTCTCGTGTCATAACCTTCCTTTCACCGTGTAATACTTTCAAAACCTTGTAATGTGGTTGACCCTGCCAAATCTTTTCCACAAGCACTCTAAAAATCGATAGTAGCGCTTGGATTCTTTCAAAATTTAATTCCGCATCTTGACTTTCTTCTGCTATTTTCGCAAATTTTTTCAATTCTACTTTTAAACTTGCGTATTCTTTTAATAATCTATGTTGTTCTTCTGATAATGAACCAATTTTCTGATCTCTTTCTTGTTTTTCTTTTTCAAGCTGTTTAGTTGCTTCTTCCAGTTTTTTCTTTTCACTTTCTAAGTTAGTTTTTTCAAGTTCTAATTGCTTTTTATCGCCTTCTAA
>JAUWNA010000233.1 GCA_030612905.1 Promethearchaeota archaeon | reverse complement strand
TAAAAGAAAATGCAATTGATGCGCTTTTAATGCATCCGGAAAAATCTGATGACGAATTAATATATGGGTTATGAAAAAAGAATTAAGACATTTATTGGTTAAACAATGACAATCATAATAGATTCAAATTATTTATTTGCTTTAAAGTCGAAAAAAGATAGAAATCACAAAAGAGCATTCGAACTATTCAAAGAACTTAAAAAGGATTCTATAAAACCATTAATTACCAATAATTTAGTTGTAAGTGAAATCTTTACTTTAATCAATTCAAGATATAAAGGAAATATTTATTATTTGGATAAATATTATGAATTAATTTGGGGGCATGAAAATTTTTTCAAGATTATTCAAATAAAATCTGAAGAATATACAGATGTTTATACAATATTAAAAAAATATACGACTCCCAAACGGTTATTAAATTTTGTGGATGCTTCTTTAATATTTTTGCATAAAAAATTCAATGCTAAAGCAATTTTATCCTTTGATAATCATTTCGATGGGATTATTTTACGATTGTAGTTTTATATGTTCTTTCATATCTTTAAGATTTTGTAATGCTTTAGCGTAATTTTCGCTCTGTTTTGACCATATGTGTATACCCCCATCCGTTTATTGCAATAATTTTCATTATAAACTTTCTCCCTATTTTTAAAAAGGTTTAAATCCTATACCAATTTGATTGAATTCTTATATTATTCTTCTCAAGAATATCTATTTTAGCAGTCCACTTATAAGTTTTAAGCCATAATTTTCCTGGAAACGGTTGCCATCCTTTTGTTGGTTGAATGCTAAATGAAATTATATCGCCTACACGACTAATATAGAATTCTCCGGCAAATATACCCTTTCGATCGTTTATACAACAAGAGAATTTACCTTTAATATTCACATTACTTTTTAGGGCAATTAAATTAGGAATTGCGGGAGAAAATTCAAAAGAAATAGTATGACCAACCCCATCTTTTCCCGAAATCTTTTCTATCTCGTAATAACCCTCATTGTCTAAAATTTCATAAATCAAATTATCATTTTTTACATTTAACTCAGAAGTATTTATAAGTATGGGATTTAAGTTTCCATTATACGAATTATTCCAATTACTAATGATCGGTTCTAAAGAATAGCGCACTAAATATATGTGCATCCCATTCATCCGAACAGGGATTTCAACCGGTTTCCTTAGGATTCCATGAGTTTTCACGAAAATTTCTGTTCCTTTTTTTATTACCATGCCAAACTTGTCAAGGTAAATAATTGGAAAATATTTAGGTTTTTTGCTCTCAGCCCCAACTGGAGCCAGTATTGCTGTCAAATCTCTTTCAGGAGTATTTTCCTTAATTCGAAACTCGATATCCTTCTCTAATTTGTCTTTTAAGTGTAGATAAACGTCCAATCCCATATTATCTACTTGAAATTTAAAATCTATTTTTTCAAGTTGAGAAAATGAAACATTAGTCAGTAGGTCTTCAATTAATTTCTTCCTATTATCAATGATTGCTTCATTGGTGTAATAGATGTCTACTAAATCGTCTTTTCTATATAATAATACAAGTGGGTATTCTTCATCTATAATACGGAAAATTTGAAGTTCAATTCCGTAGTAAATAGGATCTTCTTCAAAATCAATAAGCATTAATCGATCTATAGGATCAAAAGTCATATTGAATGGAGAGAAAAACATATTTTCAGGGGGATATCCATAAATTTTTAGTGAATTCTCTCGTTTACCTAGATATTTATGGTGATCTACAACAACCTCTTTCACCTTTACATTATACATCTTTAAGAAAGTAGATGTTATTCTTTTTTTTATGCTCATTAATAATACGTCTTTTTTTTAATATTCTATACCAAGACGAGCTTTAATCCCTTTTGAAGAATAATAATGCTTGATCATTCTCATCTCAGTGAGCAAATCAGAGCGTTCCTTTATTTTTGGATGCATCTTAGGTCCTCCCGTTAAAATTAACTCGACCTTTTCTGGTTTCTTGTCAATTAATTGTAACACTTCGTCGATATCTACAATTCCATATTCGACTGCAACACCAATTTCGTCAAGAATGACAATATCATAATCATCGCTCATAATTATCTCCTCGGCAAACGCCATACCTTTTTTTCCTTCTTCAAAGTCAATTTCTCCAGGAGTAGCGATTAAATCTGGCGTACCAAACTGTTTTAATTCGAAATTCGGGATTCCCTTTACAGAGGTGACTTCCCCATATTGCGGGTATCCTTTCATAAATTGAATCATATATACTTTAAATCCGTGACCCGTAGCCCGAAGGCCTTGTCCTAAAGCTGCAGTGGTCTTACCTATAGGCATTACTATTTATTTATAGCAATTTTACCCCGACCAAAATAGACTTGTACAAGGCCTACATTTAATCTTTTTCTTTCGACCATAATTATCAAGTTCCTAGAATTAATTTATACTATAAAATGAATAATAATATAAAATTGAGTTGGGTCTTTTTTGAATAATAAACAACCTTTTATTAATTACATTAGGAATATATTTTATATCATTAAGATATTCTTTAACAAGTTGTTTTGATAATTCTGGATATTAATATAATAATACAAAAAAAAAATAGGAATAATTATGAGTTTAAACAATGAAAACATAGCCCTGTATCGAAAATTACAGGAGCATCTTGATAAAATGCCATTAGGATTCCCTTCAACAAAATCTGGGTCCGATATTAGGTTACTAAAGCGATTATTCGCGCCCCAAGAAGCGAAAATTGCGAGATTTTTAAAGTTTGGATGGGAGAGAGACCTAGAACCTTTAAATACCATATACGATCGTGCGAAAGAGATTGGAATTTCAAAAGAAGAATTAGAACAAGTTTTAGATAAAATGGTTCAAAAAGGACTTCTTATGTTTAAAAGGGAGGCAGAAAAGAAATATTACGGTAACGCTTTACTCATGATTGGAATGTTTGAGTTCCAAGTAAACAAGCTTACAAAGGAATTTATAGAAGATTTTCACGATTATTTTGGTAATAAATGGCTATCGGAAGCTATAAAAGTGAAGGGTGCTCAATTGCGGGTAATTCCAGTGGAGCAGAGTATAGAATCTGGTCATATTATTAGGAACTACGATGATATCTTGAAGCTTCTTGATACAACTGATGGACCATATATGGTAACTAATTGTCTTTGTAGGCAAATAAAAGACATCTTAGAACAACCGTGTAAAGCGACTTCTCGAAGAGAAGTATGTTTAGCGTTTGGATTTGCAGCAGAACTATATATAGAGCAGGGATGGGGTCGTTCTATAAGTAAAGATGAAGTTCTTGAAATTCTACGAAAAAATGAGGAAGAAGGACTAGTGCTTCAACCTGACAACTCACAAAATTTAACAATTATTTGTAGTTGCTGTAGTTGTTGTTGTGAAGGCTTATCAAAACTTAAATTATTTCCAAATCCCGGAGATCTTACAATAACTAACTTTTACGCTGATGTGGAATCTGATCTGTGCTCAGGTTGTGGAACTTGCGTTGAGATTTGTCCAATGGAGGCAATAACGCTCATTGATGATATATCCTCGATCAAGCGGAAACGTTGTATAGGATGTGGAAATTGTGTTATTAAATGTCCCTCTGAAGCTATTAAACTTTATAAAAGAGAGAGACAATTCGTTCCTTATCCGACAATGGATGATCTATACGATAAGATAATGGAAAGAAAATTAAGTTTAAAAAATAAAGTTTCAGAAAGATAATAAACTTCATTAAAAAGGTAATTTTTATGGGTAAATATGAGGATATCGATACCAAACTAAATAAATATCTTAGGTTAGCTACTTTCCCCGTTGCTGTAAAACTAGTTGAAAATTCTGAAGAATTAAATAGTATTAAGTTTTTAAAAAAAACAGAAAAAGAAATAGCGCTTTGTCAAATTTTCAGTTATGCAAGGTATTATGGATGGACCATGAGTTGCGTAAAGGAAAATAATATATGTCCGCTAGCTGGAATAAGTCTCGGATTTGAAAAATCATATAAACTTTTCGAAGAGGGCGCTTTTTTCGTAGGAAGATACAATGAGACAAAAGAAGCAGCTAAGAAAACCACTGCCACAATGCCAAGACTACCATTCGGCCAATATTCTGCGATAGTTTCAGGAGCTTTAAGTCGCGTTGATTTTGATCCCGATTTGATTCTAATTTGGGGTAATTCTGCCCAGATTATGAGAATTATTCAGGGTTCTTTATGGAAAAAAGGAGGGAGAGTTTCAATGTCAACTTTTTGTGATGGGGTTTGTGCCGATACTATTTCAAATGCCATCCTTACGGGTGAACTACAAGTTGCTTTTCCGTGTCTTGGCGATCGCCGTTTTGCAATGGCAACTGATACGGATTTAATTGCCTCAATACCAATGG
>JAUWNA010000102.1 GCA_030612905.1 Promethearchaeota archaeon | reverse complement strand
AGGCTTAAGAAGAAAATTGGATATAAATTAAAGTTTTAATTAAAATGAGAATAATTAAAATATATAATTAATAATTTTAAAAGTAAAAAACAAAAGTGAAGTCAAATTGGAACCAGAAGAAGTTAAGAAAAATGCAGATTTCTTGGTTAAAAATCTTGCTGGAAAAGAAGTTCAAGGATCGGCAACAGTAAATGTAAGATATAAAACATTAGTCGGATTTGCTAAAGTATATGGTATCACCGATCCAAAATATGTTGGACCCGAAGAGGAAGGAATAATTGCGTGTCACGCTTTTGCTAACAATTTCACAATCAAGGCATTATATAAATTACTTTTAGGAATGAAATTGATACAAGATGGCATAGAACGACCTTTTATGTTAAACGTAGGAAAACTATTACATGGGGGTCAGAAATATGACTGGGAAGGATGCGTAGATGTGAAGCCAGGAGATAAACTTAAAATAACTGCTAAATGGGGTAAAGTTTGGGTTGTAGAGAAAAACATGGTATTATTTGCTGAATTGTTCGTCTCCGTAATAAATCAAAATAGCGAATTAGTTTGCAAACCTACTGTTATAGTTGCAGTGCGGCCGGGAGGCTACTAATGCTGCAGAAAAAAATGGAGGTAAAAAAAAATGGTAAAAATTTCAGATGTTAAAGTTGGAGAAGTTATTAAAAATGAATTTAATGGAATTACCCGAGATTTGTTAAAAAAATATGCGAAAGCATCAGGAGATACCAACCCAATACACACAAATGATGTTGTAGCTGAGAAGGCGGGGCTTAAAGGTGTAATAGCTCATGGGCTCTTTAGTTTTGGATTCATTACAAAATTATTTGAAGATTTTCTAGAGCATGGAAAATATGGAAAACTCGTTGAAACAGACGTTTCAATGAGATCTATGGTAAGATGCGGAGATTTACTTATTACTGGAGCTAACATTACAAAGATTGAAGGGAAGAGAGTTTATTTCGATGTTAAGCAAACTACAATAACAGATGTTGATATTAAAGATAAAGACGGTAATATTATAAAGCAATTTGAAGCAGGTGAGAGAGGGTATATTTCTGAAAAGGATATTGAGAAAGGATTAGTCAAAACAAAGGATGTTCCAGAGGGAATTCTTACTTATCGAGAGAGAATTGCAACTCCTGGATCAGCGATAGTTGAATTATTTGAATAAATATCAATCTCAATATTTTTTTAGTTTACTATTATTTTTTTGTTTTTTTTCTGATTAATTATAAAATGATATAATTTTATGATATAGTTGAAAAACATTTTTAAAGATTAACATCAAAAATGTAATTAGTTCAATATTAGAATTATAAGATACAAGGCTATTGACTATTCTGACATTAGATGCAAGAAAAGTTGAAGAATTGATTTTAAGCGGAAGTTATGAAAAAGCCGCTGAAGACCTTTTTGAAATTATTGAAAATCCAGAGAATTCAAATAAAGAACTACTGTACGATAGTTTAACTTTATTAAATAAAATCTGTGATAAGTCACCGGCAATTTCTTTAAGAACGGTAAGAAACTTAGCAAATACGATAAATGATATTAACTCCTGGATTAGATTAGTTTCTTTGGAAATTCTTTATCAAATTTCAATGTATCGTCCAAACTTACTAATTGATCTAATAAATAAGATAAGGTCACGACTTTTTGATCAAGAACCCTCTATTAGGCGATTAGCTGTAAAGATTATAGGAAGTTTAATTCTTTCTTTACACATTGATAGAGAAAAGTTACGAGACATTATTGAAGAATTTACAGAAAAATTAATGGATAATGACTGGGAGGTTAAACTTCAAGTTATCAAGACTCTTAAGAAAATTATAAATCAAGATTACACTAAGATACGCGAATTAGAGCCGTTACTTTCCATTGTAATCGTTAATTTGAGGGACGAAGACGATGATGTTGCGAGGTCGTCCGCAGAACTTTTAAAAATCCTTGGTACATATTTTTTATCTAAGGAAAATATTATGTACGTTTTATTAAACCTTCTTTACAACGAAAAAGCTCGCGTAAAAGAACTTATTATTTGGCTAATTGGAGAAATAGGGAAAGAAAAATCGTCAGAAATAATTCCAATAATACCTAAATTGATTAACCTTTTAAAAGAAAATAACTACCGCATCCAACTTAGAGTAATCGATTCTTTAGTAAACATTGCGCAGAATAATTTCGATCAAATTTGGGCGAACCTAAAAACAGCATTATACACGGGCGAGCCCGAATTTAGAAATGTAATCATCAATGCGCTGTATCACTTATGTCAAAATAATATCATGGAAGTTTTTAATTACATCTTTGAAGAGTTTGAGAATCCCTCTGAAAACGTCAGAAATGCTGTTGCTCTCGTTTTCAAGCGCCTTTATGAAGAGTATCAAGTAGAAATTGAGAACGAAATTGCAAAAATTTTATACAAATTAGAATCAAAATATTGGCGCCAAAGAAAAAAAACCATTATTCTTTTGAGGAATATAAGCTTCATATTAGAAAATCAAAAAGTTGCAGTCTGGATTTTTATTGAATTGGAAAAAGTTTTAAAAAATGAAAGCGATCCAGATGTGAACGAAGAAATAATTTATACGATAAGAAATATCAAGGCAAAATTTAAAGAAATTGATAAAACAATTCAAAATGTTAACGAAGATTTAGAAATATTTCATAAAACAATTTACGAATTCCAAAAAATTCCGGCTCAATTTAGAGAAAAAATGAATTCATACATAAAAGAATTCAAATTTCAAGAGACTGAAATAGAACTTGATAAGATATACCGCAAGATTCTAAAAAAAATAAAGAAATTTAATAAAAGAATAAACAAATTCGAGTACAAGAGATTAGCGTTTAATTTAATAGAGGATTGGGAAGAAACTAAAGTTACCATTATTGATGAACTCAGTATTATCAAAGGATTCATTTCCGAGATTTTTGAAGAAAAGAAAGCAGAATTTACTATTAGCCTAAAATCAAAAGTTAAACTTTTAGAAGACCGTATTAAAGTTTTAAAAGTTCAATATGATTATGTGAAGGATTATAAACTTCCCGAAAGCTTTGACGAGTTGATATTAGAGCCTTTTCCTGATGACGAAATCGAAGAAAGATTTGAGCAAATTACACAACTTAGAAATTATCTATTCAAACTTGATGACGATATTCGTGAAATCTTAGTGCAGAATGTAGAGTTTAATGAAATGTTTAAGGGTTTGTTAAGAAACTGGGTTGCTGTTAAGATAGAACTTCAAGAATATTTAAGCGATTTAGATAGAAAAGTCAGATTAATAAAAGATAGAATTGTACTTGAAATTCAACGCTCTAATGGTACTGTTAAAGATCAGAAACTTAAAATGTTATCTTCAATATTATTCCAAGGCCATATACAATCAGTCATCACGCAAGGAATTGAAGGTCTTAAACGATTTAACGATAGTTTCGTTAATTTAGAATCAAAATTAAGTATCTTGCTAAAAAGGAGTGAATTCTCGGACGCAAGAAAGCTTATAGAAATGAATACTAACCAAATTCAAAATTTTATCGAGGATTATGAAAATCAAATAGACAATATTGTAGGAAAACTAACTGAAGAAAACGATGTTTTTAACCTATACATAAGACCTTCTATTACAAAATTTGTATCGTTTAAGGAAATGCTTATCAATAAACTAAAAATCTTCACACTAAAGAGTAGGGATAAACTTCTCTTAAACCAAATAAAATATTATCTCGATGTCATGAATCCTATCAAATTGGAAAGTCTTTCCTCTTTTATAGATCTAGATATCGAACTGCTGAAAGAAAAACTTGTAAAGTTCGTTAATAAAAATAAACTCAATGCGAGAATTATTAAGGACAGCCTTTATTCGCCAAAGATTGAAGATATTATTGAACCGAAGGATATCCTGTTCTTTAAGAGCATAAAGACGATAGGAAATAAGATTTATTTTAATTTTAAATTGAACAATCCAACTAATCTAATGTTTACAGAATTACAAATTTCTCTTAAAACTCCTGTGTACCTAACCTTTTTGAGAAAAGAAAGCTTTCCTAAATATCTATATATTAACGAGTTAAAACCTGGAAATGTGTTTAAGTTCAATTATGTCTTAAGAATCGAACGAAATATTGAAAAAAACTTAACAGACCCCGCAGTTGACGAAGTAAAGCTTAATATTTTTTATAAAGACCCTTTCGACATTACGCGTAGAATAACTAAGAAGATTGATCTTCTACTTCCCTAAAAAAAAATATAATAAAAAATAAGTTTTTTTTGTAGAATACTAAAAAAATCTCCTTTTTATATCGAAATAGTAAATAATTTATTACGAAAATATTAATATATTCAGATTGTCTTTTAAATTCACAATCAATAAGGTTTATAATATATTTAAGAAATCGTGAGGTGAATGCTACAAGAAGAAGAGAGTTATCGACTGACACTGCAGACAAAATTATTCGGATGAAACTGTAAACTTGATTCTAAAAAGTTAGACGAATTGTTGGCTGGCGCTGGCTTGAAAGGAGATATCGAGGACTCTGCTGTAATTCCCGTACCAAACACCGATTTAGTACTGGTAAAAAACATCGACATCTTTACACCGATTATCGACGAACCAGATATAATGGGTGAAATAGCTGCTGCAAATGTAACTAACGATGTTTTCGCGCTAAACGTTCTAGACATCTCAGGAATGCTTATATTTCTAGGTTTGAAAAAAAATATGCCTATGCACATCGCAGAAGGAATATTGAAAGGTATTAGAAATTTCATGGAAAATAAAATACACTCGAAAGTACTTGGAGGGCATACAATCTATTCAGAATGGCCTTTAATTGGCGGTGAAGCTTCAGGATTCGTCAATAAAAACAAACTGATTAAAAAGAAATACGTAGAAGAGGGTGATAAATTAATACTGACTAAACCCGTGGGAAACCAAGCAATCATGGCTGCATATCGCTTACAAAAAAACAGACCAGACCTCTTGGAAACTTACTCCAAGGCTAAAATCGACAAATCAATCGATTTAGCCATAGAATTTATGACTATGCCGCTACAAAACGTTGTAAAGACTATCCATTCTTATCAAGACGTATCTTTCGTACATTCAATGACAGATGTTTCCGGTTTTGGACTCTCAGGACATTTAAAGGAGATGCTCCAAGATTCTGACCTTTCAGCTAATATTAAGAAGGTCCCGATATTTAAACTTGCAAAAGAACTATCGTACGACTTTGGATACAAATTCGATGAATGCGAAATGCCTGAGACCGCCGGGGGCATGCTCCTTTCTGTTGATCACGAATATGCTGAAGAATTTTCCAAGAGACTTGCTAATGAATTTCATGTATCCAATTGGATTGTAGGAACAATCGATAACATTAATGAACCTCGACTTATTCAAATTTCGAAAAATGTTGAGCATGTCGAAATAACTAAAATTTAACGATGTCAATGAGATAAGCTAAAACACTAAATGTGAGAGCTTATTGAGAATTCCATCGCAAGACGGCATCGAAAAGCTATACTATTTTTATTTTCAATTTATAATTAATTTTCTAAATCTTTAATTTCACTTAGATTTTTTCGCTTCCATTCTTTTAAGTACAATCTAAAAAGACGCCTTGAAAACCCTAAAGAATTTACATTTTGATTGAAAAACTCTTCAATTTTTTTTTGTTTTAACCGGAAAATAAGCATACAATAAAATTAATTAAGCAGTTTTTAGTTACCTTGAAGACCAACTGTTTTATTAAAGTCCTTATAACATGGGTGTAATATTTGTTTTAAAATTGATAATAAATGTTTATCGAAGAAATAGATAAATAGAATCGACAATATTAATAAATAAGAATGATTTTTTCAATTAACAATTCTTATAATTCCTTTATTATATAGTAGTTAGTCAACAAAATTTAAAATAAAATAAGATTTGAGGTGAAAAATGGAGAAAAAGGAAGTATATAGACTTACTTCACAGGTTAAGATTCACGGATGAAGTTGCAAGCTTGGTCCAAATAGCCTAGAGCACTTACTAGCGAGAGCGGGATTACAAGGAGATATTGAAGATGCTGCAATCATCCCAGTCCCAAATAGTGATTTAGTCTTGGTCAAAAATATTGATGTTTTTACTCCTATTGTCGACGAACCAGAAGTTATGGGTCAAATTGCTGCGTCTAATGTAACTAGCGATATATTTGCGATGAATGTTCCAGATATTTCTGGAATGTTAATATTTTTAGGGATTAATACTAATACTCCAATGGAAGTAGCTGAAGGAATATTAAAAGGAATCAAATATTTTATGGAAGAAAAAATTAATTCGCAAGTAGTTGGAGGTCATACTATATATAGCGAATGGCCGATGATTGGAGGAGAAGCTTCAGGTTTTGCTCACAAAGACTCAATAATTCTAAAACAAGGAGTTAAAAAAGGAGATAAATTGATTTTAACTAAACCAATTGGCCTACAAGCAACTATGGCCGCTTATAGGCTTCTTAAAGATACTCCAGAAATGTTAGAACAATATTCAAGAAGTGAACTACAAAAATCAATTGATTTTGCTATAGAATTAATGATAACACCAAATCAGAACGTAGTAAAAACTATTCATTCTTATCAAGATTTTTCATTCGTTCATGCAATTACAGATGTAACGGGTTTCGGGCTAAGTGGTCATATAAAAGAAATGTTGCAGAATTCTACCTTATCAGCAATCATTGAAACCATTCCATCAATAAGATTTTCAAAGAACCTTTCAGAAGAATTAGGATACGCTTTTGATGATTGTAGCTGTCATGAAACTGCTGGAGGGATGTTGATTGCTATCGATCCTAAAAAGGTTGAAGAATTTTCAAATACTCTTATTAGTAATAGTATAGAGAATTGGATTGTAGGT
>JAUWNA010000338.1 GCA_030612905.1 Promethearchaeota archaeon | reverse complement strand
TGTAATTTAAATCTTTAATTAAATATAATAGAGAAATTAATGGATTATTTGAGCGAAAGGGTCTCTCTGTTTCTTGGAGCTTTTGTGGCTTTTCTTAATTTTTTATGTATCATCGTCGATAAGCTTACACATTTGCTTTCTTCGCCGTGGTTGATTATAACTAATTTTGGTCTGGGTTGAATTCTACGCAAGAATTGTGAAATTTGGCTACGACTCGAATGACCACTAAATCCTTCTAAAGTAAAGACATTTAAATTTAATCTTATAAGCTGTGTCCTTCCTTTCTCATTGGTGTATTGAATCTCGCGGAAACCGCGTTGAACTCTGCTTCCTAAAGTTCCATTTACTTGGTAAGATACGAATACAAGAGAATTTTTCTTATCTTCGGCTAACCTTCTTAAATATTGAACTGAGGGTCCTCCGATTAACATACCGCTCGTAGCTAAAATAATGCAAGGTCCACCCATAATTACATCGTTCCTTTCTTCTTGACTAGAAATAGTCGTGAAAAAATCGCTTAAAAATGGGTTTTTGCCCTGATGTAATATTTTTTCTCTTAAGTCAGAGCTAAGAAAATCGGGGTTTGCGGTATGTATAGCTGTTGCTTCTGAGATTAATCCGTCTAAAAATAGTGGGACATGATCAATAATACCCTTTGAGATGAACTCTTCTAACACTATTATTAACTCTTGAGCGCGCCCTACTGCTAATACAGGAATAAGAATTTTGCCACCTCTCTTGATCGTCGAATTTAATATTTGTCTAAGGTCTCTTTCAGAATCTTGTCTACTTGGGATTCGATCTTGAGGACCGCCATAAGTAGATTCAATAAGTAGAGCTTCAACTCTCGGGAATTTTACAGCCGCTTTTTCTAGAAGTCTAGTTTTTTGATATTTAAAATCTCCTGTGTATATAAAGTTGAATCCACCCTTTCCGAAATGTAAATGAACTATTGAAGAGCCTAATATATGACCAGAATTGTGAAGTGTTAACTTAATATCGGGAGCAATATCTGTAACTTTCCCCCATGAGAGAGGTATCGTATGGAGTACAGCGCTTTTTACATCCCTTTTAGAGTAAGGCCCCGGTGAACCCTCTTTTTCGCAAATCTGAACGAAATCTAATTGTAACATGGTCGAAAGGTTTCGTGTAGGGAGCGTACAATATACGGGACCTTTATACCCATACTTAAATAAAAAAGGTACCATTCCACAATGATCTAAGTGAGCATGAGAGACTATTACGGCGTCTAAATCCCTTATTGAAAACTCTGGAATATCAAAGTTTGGAAATGGATCTCTTTTATTGCCTACATTTAACCCTACATCGAGAAGAATGCTACTATCTCTTGTTTGCATTAAGATACACGATCTTCCGACTTCTCTAAAACCACCCAAGGAAGTTAGACGAATATCTAAATCTTTAAAAATGGTAGGTCGGTGAATCCTCTTTCCAATATTCAAGAGTATGTCTTTTTGATTTTGTCTTTCTTTACTCAACATCCCTCTAATTAAATCAATGGTTCTCGAGTGCAACGGTGGAGTTCTTATTGTTTTAGGTTGCCAAAAAGTGTTCATCCGTATTTCCTTCAAATTCACACCTTTTTTTCCAATAACTAACCCTGGTTTTACCGATTCAATAATAACTTCTCCACGAGTGTGATCAAATTCAATATTGGAGATTTCAGCGCCTTCAACTATTAAGTTTCTTATGTAATCTTCTGTTTCAGATGGATCCTTGCGCTTTTCCGCGTTCCAGCGAAAAACCACTCTTTTACGCATAGTTTTTGCTAATTCTTTTAAAATATCTGAACTTTCAATTAGATCCAAATTCTCATTTTCAGAATAAACGGCTATTTCAGGACCCTCAAATTCTATTTTTTTAACCTTGATACCGGGTGGGAGATGTGATATAATTTGATCCTTAATTCTTTGTAGTTCTCCTTCGAAACTCATATATCCTCAATTCTTTAATATAATTCTTATCTAGTTTTAAAAATGTAAAAGTTATTGATTCTCTTATTATTTAGAATTGTTTTTTCTTTAAATTGAAATATTTTTATAACCTATGTACAATCTCCTTCAAAATTATATGTACAGTTAATTTGGTTTTTTAAATGATATTTTTAAACAAATAGAACAATTCTTAGATATTAATACTAATACCAGAGATTAAATTTAACAACGAATTAATTCTAATTTCTAATTATTATATGAGTTAATAGAATAAAAATATTGTCATTATGGATTTTATCCAAAACTAGTAGGAGGGGGTTTTTCTTTTGCTTTAATGATAAACTTTTTTTAAAAGAGAAAATTAGAACGAATTATGTCAAATGTAAAAATAGGTGCGATCGCCTCTGGTTCTGGGAGTAATTTCGAAGCTATAATTAAAGCATGCGAGGAAGGGATTTTAAAACATAAGGCGGGAGTAAAAGTACTTATTTGTAACAAAACTGGAGCATTTTGCATGGAACGAGCGAAAAATCATAACATACCATATGAATTAATTGAATCCAATAAGCTTCTTCATCTCCCCAGAGAAGAATTCGACAAAAAGATGATCGCTGTACTAAAAAAATACGATTGTGAATTAATTGTTTTAGTCGGTTATATGAGACTAGTAAGCCAAAGTTTTATTGATGCTTTCAATGGGAACGTTATGAATATCCATCCGGCCCTTTTGCCTGCTTTCAAAGGTATGCACGCTCACAAAGATGTTTTAGAATATGGTGTAAAGGTTTCTGGTTCTACAGTTCATTTTGTGGATCCTCAATCGGATCATGGACCTATCATTATCCAAAAATGCGTTCCTGTGTACGATACCGACACAGAAAAAACTTTAGGGCCAAGAGTTTTAGAATGGGAGCACAAAATCTTTCCTAAAGCGATAGAATTATATTGCGATAAACGGTTGCATGTCGATGGAAGAATTGTAAGAATCGATGGTGATGTTGTCTTATAATTGTAATAATTTAAATATGCGGGAAATGATTTCGTTGAAAGCTCTGACCCAACTGAAAGTATTGGTATTTTCCATAACTTAATGAAGAAGATCTTGAGTAATGAGAATTACTCATTTCCCGCTCCTATTACATTGAGATAAACCTAAAATTTTAATCAAATCAATCATGGTTTAATAATATATTATTAATAATTAACAAGAGAATAAAGTAACGATGCCTCGTCGGAAGGAGATTTCTGAGATTCTAAATATGATGGAAAAGACTCAGAATATTAGAAACATTGGGTTTGTGGGACATATAGATCACGGCAAAACAACGCTAAGCGACTCTCTTTTGAGTGAAGCGGGCCTACTTTCACCTGATTTAGCGGGTGAAGCACGTGCCTTAGATTATTTAGAAGAAGAACAAAGACGCGGAATTACCATGAAATCTACTAATATTTCATTATACTATGAAAAATCCCTTAAAGACCACGACCCCTTTCTAATAAATCTTGTTGATACTCC
>JAUWNA010000482.1 GCA_030612905.1 Promethearchaeota archaeon | reverse complement strand
GCATTTACCGTTTTACCTGCAATGAAGAAAGTTCTTGGTAAATCCAAAGAAATGAAAGCATTGAATTCTATGATAAAGAAAAAACTTAGTCTGTTAACCTACATCAGTATAATTGGGTTGATAGTTACCGGGTTACTTATGTCTAATAGAGCTGTATTATCTGGGTTATCCACGGGTTTCTTAAGCTTTGGAAATGAATACTCGATCCTTATGAGTATCAAACATTTGTTATACTTCGTGATGATATTCTTAAGTGTGTTCCGCAGTCAGATTGTGGATAGAGTTAAGAAATTCACACCAGAACAGAAGCAGAAGCTCAATATGCTCACGCTATTGCTGAATATTCTTGCAGGATTAGCGGTTCTATTCCTCAGTTCATATGTTAGCGTACTTGCAGGACTACCAACACCTTAAAAAATCTTTTTTTTTTATTTTTTCACTTTACGGGTAAGGTTTTTCTAAAAAGATAATTTTCTTTTATTATGCCTCAAGATATTGTTCAAATTAGGCTCGAAATAGACGTCCCTCACGATAAATGGCTATTCAAATTTAACGAAAAATATCCCGAATTAAATTTTTATATCCTATCGAAATTTCTTATAGAAGATAACGCTGGGATAACCTTATTCCAAATAAGGGGGCGATCTGTTAAACAATTTATTTCAGATTTTAAGGAACAATTTACTAAGAATTCTTCCCAAATCTTATTTGAAGGAAATGATCTTGTAATTATGAATATTAGAGTGGTTGATCCATGGATTTTAAACACATTAATAAAAACTGAGCTTTTAATATTATATCCAATACTAGTAAAAGAAGGTAAAATAAGAATAGAAGCTATTACTAATCGTTCTAAAGTTGATGATTTCTTAACAGCATTAGAAAAAAAAGGCATCAAAGCATCCATAGGAAGTATAGGATACGGCTTTAAACCTACTTTACTCACCCCAAGACAAAATGAAATATTAAATATTGCTTATAAAACCGGATATTTTGATATTCCAAGAAAAATTTCGTTAACCGAATTTGCTAATAATCTAAATATATCAAAATCTGCTCTTTCTGAAACTTTGAGACGCATTTTTAAAAGACTGTCTGATAATTATCTTAAATCGACCAATTGAACCACAAAATAGACATTTTATTATAATTAAATTAACTAATACTATTCATAACTTTAAAAATAAAAAGGTGTAAAGTAAAACATGAGCGAAAGAAAAGGCGCGATAATTCTATTATGGATCGTCGCATTTGGATCTCTAGGATTCAGCGGATATTTGTTCGTCAAGAATGAGATTTTTAGTGCTCCTTCTCCAGACAGTGGAGTCACTTCTCCAGACAGTGGACTAACTCTCGTTGGATTATGGGATGATCTTGCAAAGAATAAAGAATTCGCACCATACACAACTGATTATAACTGGCTTATTGAATTTGACAATAATCAGTTTAATATTTCTAATTATTTCGAAGTAAGCAATAATAATACACGTTTTAAGTTATTAAAGGAGGGTTTTTATAAAATAACACTTCTCTTACGGTTGGATGAAGCTACCGCGGACGAAGTTTATTGGGCATATTTGATAAGAAATGGCGCATTTGATCACTGCCTCGCTAGAATTGCGATATCTGAAAATCCTGGTTCGCTAGATCATCAAATTGAGTCTTCAGTATATGTAAAAAGCACAGGTCTTGATAATTTTTCAATACGATGCTATAGTACTGGTTCTGCTGAATTTAAAATTTCACACTTGCAAACATTTAACCAACTTTCAATTGAATACAATAACTAAGATTTTATCTTCCCAAATTTCTTTTTTTTATTTTATTGGTTTTAGAATAAACATTTATTTGAAGACCATAAATTGCATTTGCAGAAAATTATTTTGTATCTAGCAGCTTAAGTATTGTAAAGGAAAAAAACTAACCTCGAAGATGTTCGCTTTAAAACTTATATCCTATCAAATTTTAGACAGCTTAATTCATTAGTAAAAAATAAAAAGTTAAAATGAAAATTAAATGAAAATAGTAGATGTTAAAGACGTTCAAATTGCGGACACACCTCATAAAGTAGCAGTTAAAAAATTATTTAATTTTGAGCACGCAACAATCGTTCATATTGAACTAAAACCAGGAGAGGCTCTTAAAAGGCATTTAACTCCTGTAGATGCGTTTTTCTACGTTCTTGAAGGTAACGGTATTGTTGAGATTGGAAAAGAAAGAAAAGAAATTCAAAAAGATCAATTGATTTTCAGTCCTGCTAAAATCTCTCATATATTGGCAAACGAATCTGACGATGTATTTCGATTTTTAGTTATTAAAACTCCAACTCCTACTTCAGAAACAAAAATTCTTTAAAGATTTTTATCCTTTTTTATAACTTATCCTTAAAGTAAAAATAATTTGAACAATAAAATT
>JAUWNA010000425.1 GCA_030612905.1 Promethearchaeota archaeon | reverse complement strand
GATATAGGAAAACCTAATCGTCAAGTCGTAGCGCTCGTAGGCGACGGTGATTTGATGATGACGATTTCGGAGCTATCTGTAGCAGTTCAATTAGGATTAACTAACATCTTCTTTATAGTTTTAAATAATCATGGTTGGATTGCTATCAAGGATCTTCAGCAAGCAGCATTTGGCGAAGATCGAGGTTATGGCACTAGTTTTTACGATAAAAATGGAAATACATATTCTCCCGATTTTTCAAAGATTGCTGAGGGTTTTGGATGCTATTCTGAGAAGATTTCTAAAAAAGAAGAAATAATTCCCGCATTAGAGCGAGCTAGCAAATCAGATAAGCCTGTGGTTATAGAGATTCTTGTAAATAGAGATTACCCTCACACCGGAAGCCCTGCATGTGGTTGGTGGGATGTTCCAATTCCATATTATCTGACAGACCGAAGAATAAAGTACGAAGAAGAAATAAAAGAAGAAAAATTATAAATTTTTCTATAATTATATAACCTTTGTTTAATGTTGATCCTTGAATTTTTCAGAAGCAGGCTCTCCACCAATTCCCCAATGAGTCTTTGGGATTTCGTGAACAATTACTTCTACAGCGTGTTGGGGGACGCCTAAGTCAACAAAGACTTTGGTTATGTTTTGAATTACTTTTTTAACTCTTTCATCTCCAAAGCCCTTCCAAACATTTACATGAATAATTGGCATTTTTTCACATCTAATTTGTATTATTATGTGATATGATTCAACCTTTTAATTTTACTTTTTTCATAAAAATAAAAAAAAAGAAATTTAATAACCAATTATTATATTGAGTGAGAATTGTTATGAAAGATTTTTTGGAATTATTTAGAGAAAAAAGTATTGATTACATACAATTTCAATTTACAACGATTTTAGGGGAATTTAAGTGTGTTGAATTTCCAGCAAAAATCTGGGAAGATATGAAAGAAGGGGCCGGTATTGATGGGTCTAGTCTTGGTTTTTTAAAAACAGAGCAAAGCGACATGAAAGTCGTGCCAGATTTAAATACATTTGCGATACTTCCATGGAATCATAGGGTGGGTAGATTTATTTGCGATATAACTGACAATAAAGGAATTGCTTATCCTATCTGCCCAAGAGGGATCTTAAAGAGAATTTTAAGCGAAGCAAATTCTAAGGGCTATGAATTTCTAACAAGACCAGAATTGGAATGGTATTTACTATCAAACGATAGAGAATTTACTGATAAGGGTGCTTATATGGACATGCCTCCTAAAGATTCATTTCACGAATTGCGACGAAGGATAACCGATGATATGATTAGTATGGGCATTAAGCTCAAAACTATTCACCACGAAGTTGGACCGAGTCAACACGAAGTAGAATTTATAGCTAATAATGCGTTATTTCAAGCTGATAATGTCCAAACAGCAAAAATGATAGTACATGTCGAATCAGATTGTAAAAATCTAATTTCTACATTCATGCCAAAACCATTTCCGTTAGTTGCAGGAAGTGGTTTACATATTCATCAATATTTAGTTAATAATGGGAAGAATGTATTTGCTGATGCTGACTCAGGTGTCAGCGACATCCTCCGTTACTATATTGGGGGGATTCAAAAGCGTGTAGACGCCATATCAGCCGTTTTAAATCCTATTACAAATTCTTATAAGCGACTTGTTCCTAATCACGAAGCACCAGTTTATGTGTCTTGGGGGATTGGTAACAGAACCGCTTTAATTCGCGTGCCAGGATACGAAAAATCTGCTAGAGTAGAATATCGCGCTGGTGATGCGGCCATGAACATCTATCTTGGAACTGCTCTCTTACTTGCCTCTGGCTTAGATGGAATAAAAAATAAAATCGAACCCAACACTCCAATTACTGAAAATATAGACTCTTTAAGTGAGGAGAAGCGAAAAACTTTAGGTATTAAAAAATTACCCCAGAGTTTGCAAAAGTCTTTAGAGGCGTTCGAGAACAGTAAATTTATCAAAAATATTCTTGGAAAACAATTTGTAGATATTTATATAGCAATTAAACGAGAAGAAATTGAGCAATACCAACTTGCTAAAAACGACGGAAAAGAAGGTAAATGGGAATTGGATAAGTATTTGTTATTTTAAATTATTTATAAATCGCGTAATTTTCTTCTAATTTTTTTTTTAGTTTTGACGAAAGATTAAATCTTACAGCATAAAAATTAAAAATTATATCATCAATTAATTTCTGTTCACGTGTATAATCATAACCTAAAATTTTTTTCTTATTTTCAATTATTTGTTTAACCAATACTTCAACTTCTTCTTGCATTTCTTTGTTGGGCTTAATAAAAGGCAAAGAATGAATCCCAGATATTTGAATGCTGTTGGTATTGTTTATAATTCCTTTAGATAGATAATTATATAGAGAACTATTCAATAGTCCTAAGAAATATTCAATAGAAATCGATTTGTCCTTAGCGATAAAACCAATTGCCTTATTCGAGTCCCAATAGCAACCTTCTGGCATATAACGGGCGGCTAACCTCGAGCTAATACCGCTAATAACGACACCTTCTTTTTCAAAAGGCACGCTACTTGGAATGTCGTAAACAGAGATCGACTTTTCGTTCCAATTTAAAGCTTCCATAATAGGTCTATAGTATTGATCTCCTCCACCTCTTTTTAGATAAGGTTTCCATCTCTCTGTTTCCAAATCGCTTCTTAAAATAATTTTGAATTTCTCATTTTGTTTAATTTTTGTATAGTTTTTCTTTCTGAAAACATCTGCTAGTTCCGTACCCTTAATCGCAGCAATGTATTTCTTATTGTTATGAGTATGCATTCCAATGTACCCTTTAATAAAATTATCTAGTTTAGG
>JAUWNA010000360.1 GCA_030612905.1 Promethearchaeota archaeon | reverse complement strand
AAAAATATGACAGTCAGCTTAATGGGTAAAATAACATTCTAATGTGTCTTTTTCCCATTTAATTGGATTTACGAATCCAAATCTCTCGAATTGTATCGTTTTATTCATAGGAATATTTACAAGGTTAAGTTCTCCATTTCCCTTAGAAATTGTCCCATCAGGTTTTATAATTGAAACTTTCACATTTTCTTTTTTGGGTACCCAATGTATTATATTATAATCCCGATTTAAATCGAAACTGTGGAAAAGAGCTTGAATTTTGCTATCATTTACGTTTATAGATGTTATTTGTATATTTATAAGATCTTTTAGGCGTATTATTTGATCGATATTGAGTTTTACCATATCTGCTCGAGATATTAGTATCAACAACCTATTATTTATAGCATCAACTCTAATTTTTCTCTTTCCTTTTTTAGGATTTGACGGTAGTACTAATGGTTCAGCCGTGTGTTTTGAAAAAGGAATGTTATCGATCTCAATTGTAATAGGGTCTTCTACAAAGAAATACCTATCTGAAATTTCATCAATTATATCCTTATTTTTAGAATAAAGCCATGATTCATCAAAAGTAATTCCAGTAATTGACATTCCAAGGTCTAAAAGCGTTTCTTTCAAAGCTTCTGGCTTAATCCCTCGCATTTTAAGCGATTGCAAGCTCCAAGTCCTAGGATCGTTCCATCCTTCGTATTTACCACTTATTATGTTATTTCTTGATTGAGTTTTACTTAAATTCATATTTGGAAACTTAATTCTACCGTAATGCAAGAATTCCCCTTTTTTCCAGTTAAAATGTTCCCATATAAATGCTTCGATTATATCTTCTTTTACCAAATCTGCGCCTCTTAAGATATGTGTCGCACCTATTAAATGATCGTCGATTGCCCAAGAAAATTCTAACATTGGCCAAACGATGTATTTATTTCCAACCAGTGGATGTGTCGCTTCAGAAATTCTCATAATTATTTGATCTCTTATTGCGGGGTCTTTTTGTTTCATACCCGTTTTTAATCTAACAACAACTTCTGTTTCATGGTACTTACGTTTAATCATGTTATTCCATTCTTTTAGGTTTATATCTATCGATTGATCTCTATGGGGGCAATCTTTTTTCTGTTTTTTATATTTCTCTCTAAAATCATTTGCACTACAGAAACATACATATGCCATATTATCCTTAATTAATTTCTCACAATATTCGTAATAAAGTTCTAACCTATCATTCTTGTAATATATTTTAGAGTAATCAATTCCCAACCACCTTAAACCATCTTTTATCAAGTCGTAAGCTTCAGGAAGCACATATTTTGCTTTAGGACTATCTCTCAAAGATTTTGGACTCCCTATTGTGTCATCAAAGAATAAGATTAATTCCCCGTTATATCTCTTGACATATTCGTTGTTTAAAACTACCATTCTCGCATTTCCAATGTGTAAAGCACCACTTGGATATGGTGCTAAACGCATTACGATTTTATCGTAATTTTTCGTATTTAGTAACTCTGGCAATTCTTTTTTCTCTTTCTTAGTTTCTTTTTTCTCTAAAGCAGATGGATCTAAATCAAGTAATTTCTCTTTTTGTACTTCAAAAGTTAGTTTAGTAATTTCGATAATCGTTTCATCTAATAAAGGTTTAATCAGTTTAATTTGAGATCTTAATTCAGGCTTCTGACTCATTATTTTACCCATTATTGCCTTTATATTCGGGTTTCCCCCGAATTTCACCGCATTTGTAAGGCCAAAAACCCATAATAACTTTTTTATTTCATTAATATCCATTAAAAAAATCACATATTAAAGATCGTTATTCTCAATTCTAATTTAACGCTATTTGAGTATTAATAATAAAGCTTATCAAAAAAATAAATCTTTATTAAGAGAGAGAATATTAGCAAATAAATAAATCGGAGTAAATAATAAATAAGAGAACTTCTGGTGTTCGAAAATTTTTTATCGCGGATATATACTAATTAGATTAAAAGTTATTGGTACTGAATGGGAAGTCGTTGAGAGATTGAAAGGTTTAAAGTCAACAAATCCCGATGAAAATTGGAAAGTAACATATGTAACCCCTATTTATGGCGGTTGGGATTTGGTAGTGGAATGCACATTTACTAAACTACAAGAATTAGACAAAATCGTGACTTTTATTCGAGTTAACGAAGAATTATCTAGATGGATCGAAGAAACAACTACATTAGTGTCTAGCAAACCCGATTATCCAAAATAAATTAATAAGTTTAATATCTTTCTCACATTTTGATTCAAATTCAAATTCAAATTCAAGATTGCATGATAGAAATATGAAAGAGTTAACTAGTAAAGAGTATTTTAATAAAGTTTTGGGCTCGTGGTTAGGCCGAGTTGCGGGAGATTTTGTAGGTGCCCCAGTCGAATTTGTACCGTACCCAACAATTATAGAAAAGTATGGAGATATCGAATATTTTCCTGAACCAATTGATTTAGATTACGTTAATGACGACGAAATGTACGAGATCTGCGCACTTATCGCCCTTGAAAAACAAGGAAGCGAAGTTACAGCGAAAGATATTGCTCAAGAGTGGGTAAAACTTTTATACACATTAAATTTCACTGCTGAAAAAATAGCAATAAAAAATATAAATTCAGGAATTTGGCCACCTAAGTCTGGCACCCATAATAATTATTATTACGATGCTATTGGAGCACAGATGCGGGCAGATATTTGGGGTCAAATTTCCCCTGGATGTCCCGAAGTAGCTAAAAAATTTGCAGAAATGGATGGATCTATTTCACATGCGGGCATTGGTATCGAAGGCGAAATTTACTTAGCAGTTTTAATCTCTCACGCGTTTTTTGAAGAAGATATTAGGTTAAATATCAAGAATTCTCTCAAATTTCTCCCTTCTAATAGTGAGAGTTATTATACTCAGATGGTAGAAAAAGCAATTAACCTGTATGATCTATTTCCAGATGACTTTAGAAAGGCTAGAGAGAATTTAATTAATTATTGGGATGATATAAGAAAAAATAAATTGGAGTTAACGGGTGTTAAGGGCTCTCAATCAGAATCATTACTTCAAAAAAAAAGAAGAAGGTTTTTACATACTCAAACTTCAGGAGTACATGTTTTACCCAATATTGGAATTATTATTCTTTCTTTATTATATGGAGCTCAAGATGAGAAAGACCCTCTTGGTAAATCAATTTGCATTGCCGCAATGATGGGACTTGACACCGATTGTAACTGCGGAAACATAGGAGCCATCTTGGGCGTTCAATTGGGAGCTGAGAACATACTT
>JAUWNA010000120.1 GCA_030612905.1 Promethearchaeota archaeon | reverse complement strand
CAGTATTATTCGTTCTAAAAATAATATCTTTGGACTTATGAAACTTCTAAAGTATTTAATTCCCAGAAAAATAAAAATAAAAGGGTCCTATGTAGCTGCCATAAAGCTAGTAAGGTGTTTGATGATAGGTAAGAATGAAGTCTATAAAAACAGCAAGGGAGATTTATTACCATGAGCTTAAA
The DNA here is from genome assembly GCA_030612905.1 of Promethearchaeota archaeon. Taxonomy (GTDB): domain Archaea; phylum Asgardarchaeota; class Lokiarchaeia; order Sigyniarchaeales; family SOKP01; genus SOKP01. The sequence continues at coordinate 6,275 of JAUWNA010000120.1, read as the reverse complement.
TAACGATCCTTTTCTTAACATATCGAATTCAATTATGAACTCTTACGTTAAGGAATGGCAAGCAAAGAGTAAAAAAGTAGTTGGTCATTATTGTACTTACATTCCTGAAGAATTACTGCACGCAGCAAATTTATTACCTTTCAGAATTCGATCAACTGGAAATAAAGACACGGATTTAGCTGATATATACATGGTAAGGTTTACGTGCTCATTTGTTCGAGCAACATTAGATATGGCTTTGAGAGGAGGTTACGATTTCTTAGATGGTCTTTTTATATGTAATTCGTGCGATCACACTCGACGAATGTACGAGCTCTTCGATTTGAAAGTATTTAAAAGAAAAGGTTTTGAAAAAAAGGTTCCGCGGTTTTATATTGCTATGCCTCATATTATAACAGATGAAGGTTTTGAATGGTACCATAAAGAAATAGAAGAATTCAAAGAAGAAATAGAAGAAACATATACTCATCAAATTATTTCTGATCAAGATTTACTTAATTCGATAAAAATATTCAATAAGAATCGCGATCTTTTGCGAAAAATCCATGAACTAAGAATTATTGACGCGCCAAAAATTACGGGAAGCGAAGCCTTACAAATGTCAATGTCAAATAGTTCAATCCCTAAAGAACTTGCAAACCAAGAATTAGAAAGAATTCTCAAATTCTTGAAAGAGTCTGAAGGAATTAAATCGAATGTTAAAAGAATTATGCTCGTTGGAAGCGAAGTAGATAGTACTGATTTTACTAAATTAATTGAAGATTCTGGAGCCTTAATAGTGTCTGATTCTTTATGCTTTGGTTCTCGCAATTTTTTAGATGATGTACACATAGGTGATGGAAATAACCCATTAAAAAATATCTCAAAACGTTTATATTACAGACTTTCTTGCCCTAGAATGATGGATGACTATGATAGGCGATTTGATTTTCTAAGAAATGAAATTGACAGAGCAAATATTGATGGAGTTATCTTACAGAGAATAAACAACTGTGATCTAGCGGGATGTGATAATATGCTCCATTCACATAGGCTAAAGGATTTGGAAATCCCCGTTTTGGACCTCGATCGCGAATTCTACCAAGCAGATACAACGAGACTTCAAACGCGTATTGAAGCCTTTTTAGAAATGATTAAATAGTATTAGAATTTGGAAAAAGCTTACTGATTTAATTTGGATAAAAAATATGCCTAATAAAACAGAGATGGGAAATAGGATTATTCCATATCAGATGTTATTAAATTCGATGTCAACAACTCATGAATTAATCGATAAAATTTTACCTGATAGCGGACTTCCTTCGTTAAGAATTGGATTAGAAGAGGTTTTGTCTGTGGTTCGTAAAGACATCGAAAAAGCAAGAGAAGGATTGCCAATAGTGGGATACCACTTTGCATTTCAGCCAGAATACTTAAAATGTTTTGATTGCGTCCCAATTTGTATTGAAGGGGTTTCATTTTTTCTTGGTGCTTTACTTTTAAGTGGTGTCGAGACCTATTATGATTTAATAGGTAATTGGGGGCACCCTTTTCATACTTGTTCCGCCCAAAAGGGGGTAATGGGAATGAGTTTGGAAGATTTATTTAAATTCGATGCGATTATCACTCCAACAGCGCCCTGTGACTCCACATGCGCCTCTTATCCTTTTTTTAAATTACAAAAAAAGTATCCTTTAATCATTGCTGACATGCCTTTTCTTCACGAGGAAAAAAGTTACAAGTATTACGGAGAACAATTAAAGCTAAGTTTAGAGGAATTAGGTAAAGTAATTGGTCAAGAACCCGATTTTGAAAAAATGAGAAATGCTTTGGAATTAGAGAACGATGTAACAAAATTAAAAATGGAATTATTTGATTTAATTAAGGCTGTTCCGAGCCCAATCGAGAACATGTTTAATCCCATTTCAGCTGCAGCAACTATATTTATTTCGGGAACATCTGAAAACCTCTCTTTTTACCAAAGAATGTTGGAACTCGCAAAAAATAGGTATAAAAACAAGGAGCATCATGGAGGTGAAGAACGAGTTAGGTCCATCTGGCCTTATATGCTCACATTTTTTGATATTTCTTTATGTGAATGGTTAGATCGCGAATTGGGTATGAGCATTTTGTTAGATATATTTAACTACAATCTATCAGATTTAATTGATACAAAATCTGATTCAGATACATTATTCTATGGAATGGCAAAGAAGGCTATGGGTTGGCCGATGGTGAAGCAGTCCTCAGAATTCTATTATCCCTTCTTAGACGATTGTATTAGAATGGCTAAAGATTTTAGCGCAGACTGTTTTATTTACACCCAAAGCATTGCGTGTAAGCAATTTGGTGCCGTCCCACAACTTTTAAGAGAAGCTCTTCACGATGAAGTTGGGATCCCTATGTTAATAATTGATTTCGACGTAGGAGATGCTCGAATGACTTCTTTAAAAGCTTTTAAAGATAAAATAACTATGTTTGTTCAGACGCTCATGTAAAATATAATATTATTATAATTAAATTAAAAATGGTATAACTATGGTTAATCAATCAAAATTAGAAAATAGAATAATTCCCTATAAGATGTTAAAACAAGCCGTGTCCACTACATACGATTTGGTTGATAAAATACTTCCCGAAGATGGAATGCCGGCATTGAGGATAGGTTTGAAATATATCGACTTAGTAATGGCTGATTTCATCAAAAAAGCGGGAGAAGGGTTACCTGTAATTGGATACCATTTTGCTTTCCCCTCAGATTATCTTTATTGTTTTGATTGTGTGCCCGTTTGTGTTGAAGCGGTCTCGTATTTCATATCAGCATTATTACCTGATGGTTCTGAACCCTATTATGATTTAATAAATAGCTGGGGACATCCCTTCCACACGTGTTCCTCCCAAAAAGGGACAATGGGGATGACACTTGACGATTTATTCAAGTTTGACGCAATTATCACGCCAACCGCGCCGTGCGACAACACTTACGCCTCTTATCCCTTCTTTAGGTATCATAAAAATATTCCCTTAATAACTCCCGATTTACCGTTCCTTTGGGAAGAAAAAAGCTATATTTATTATGCAGAACAATTAAAGCTAAGTTTAGAGGAATTAGGTAAAGCAATTGGTCAAGAACCCAATTATGAGAAAATGAGAGCACAGATTGAACTAGAAAATGAAACGAACAAAACCCAACTTGAAATATTTGAACTAAAAAAAGCGACTCCTTGTCCCGTAGAAAATATGTTTAACCCTCTGTCCGCAGCTGCCGCGACCTTTATGTCAGGGCGCGAGGAAAAATTAGACTTTTACCGCGATATGCTTGAAATTGCTAAGTTCCGCTATAAAAATAAAGAGCATCATGGTGGTGAAGAAAAAATACGAAGTATATGGCCGTACATGATTATTTTTTTCAATTTGGGGTTATGTGAATATTTAGATCGTGAATTGGGGATGAGTATTTTATTCGATATTTTCAATTACAACTTTTTTGACCCCATCAATACAAAATCTGATTTGGATACGTTATTTTACGGAATGGCTAAAAAAGGTATGAGTCTTCCAATGATTAAGCAATCAACAGAATTCTTTTATCCCTTTATTGACGATTGCGTGAGATTAGCGAAAGAATTTACCGCAGATTGCTATATTTTTACTTCACACTTAGGTTGTAAACAATTTGGAGCCGTTCCACAGATATTAAGGGAAGCCTTAAGGGATGAAGTTGGTATTCCTATGCTTATAATAGATTTAGATGTCGGTGATAAGCGAATGACATCTGAAAAAATCATAAAAGACAAAATTAACATGTTTACTCAAACGCTTTTATGAAAAATAATAAAGATATTAAAATTAATAATTATTAGAACATAATCTAATCTAAATATAATAATTATTCAAAAAATAATAAAGGTATAAAAATATGTTTGATAATTCGCATTGCGCGGAATGCAAAACGGTTGACTGTATGATGAAATGTCAGTGGATCGATTTTGATAGTATTGAAACTGCTAAACAAGAAATCACTAAATTAATTAACGAAGATGAAGATTGTAGGATCTTGAAAGATTGCATGCTTTGTTTTTCTTGTGATGAGTATTGTCCTTACAATTCACACCCTTTTGATAAAATAAATGAATTACAAGAAAAATACCAATCTCAAGATATCCAACCTGCAATAGTTCAAAATTCGATAAATATGTACAAAGCAAAAGGAGAATTTGTACCACGTCCGATTGATCCTGGAAAACCGGTTTTAAATAAATGTGCTTTTCCTAAAATGAATGCTAAAGAAATGAAAGGACCAATGTTTGATGATCTACAATCTGTTGGGGGTTTACATTATTTTTGCCAATTAGTATACCAACACGTTGCAAAACCTTCCATAATCAAAGAACGTGTCCCAGTTGTTCTTGAAAACTTCAAAAAAGCAGGCGTTTTAAAAGACACTGAAGTGATCTGTTGGCATGATGAATGTTACGGCTTGTATACCTCTTACTGTCAAAGAAATAACCTTGAAGTTCCTTTCAAACCAATACATATATTCGAATATGTCTATAATTACTTGAAAGAGCACGAGTCTGATATTAAAAAATTAAACTTAAAAGCAGCATATCAACGAAATTGCTCAAATCGATATGTGCCTGAAACTGACAAAATTCTTGATAAAATTTGTGAATTAATTGGAGTAGAACGAGTAGCAAGGAAATACGATAGGGAAAATGGTTTATGTTGTGCTGCACCTTTCGGAATGAGAGGCCATAAAAAAAAAGTTCGCAAATCACAAAATGATAATGTTCAAGATATGGTAGATTTTGGTGCTCAAGTTTGCATATTCAACTGTCCAATGTGTTTAGACACGCTAGAACGAAAAGTAACTGGTAAAGGGATGAAAGCTTACTTTATCAGTGATTTAGCAAGACTTGCTCTTGGAGAGAAATTAGATTATTAAATTTTTTCTTTTTTTCAATTATTTTTTACAAAATCCCCTCTTGAATCTTTAGTAACTGAAACAGTTTAATTTTTTACAGGATAATAATCGTAGAACGCGCGAAATATTTCTTTAAAAGGCAGTTTATGATTTGTTCCTCTATCCTTTAGATATTCCACATATTTTTCACCGTTTAAAGTAGTACTTGGAAGGATTGCATCATGAATTCCATCAAATTCTACTGTTTTATATCCGAATTTGTCACATAATTCCTTATTAAATGCAGGAGTTGCTTTAATCCATTTTCCATTAATATATAAGTCCGTATAACCATGATAAAGAAAAATATTCGTTCCCATTTTCTCTTTCAATTTTTCAGGCGTTTGATGATTTCGAATATCAGCGAAATGAAGTCTAGCAGGCATATCTACTGCTCGAGCCAATGCGGTTAGAACTACCGCTTTTTGTACGCACCAACCTTGACCTTTTTCAATAATTGCAGATGCTTTATATCTCTTTCGCATGGAAGAAAGACTATGGCCATCATATTTTATTTCATCCCTCGTCCAATAAAATAACTTGATAGCCTTTTCTTTCGGATCTATCACCTCTTTAACAATACTACTAGCGGTTTTTCGAACGATTTCAGAATCGAAATCTATGAAATAAGAATTACTTGAAGATATAACCATTATTTTCAATCTCCTAATTTACAATAATTAAAAATATAAAAAGTTGATAAAAGTTTTTAATTATAGACTTGTCATTTTTTTTCAAAGAACCAAATGCAAAAAAAAGAAAAGGGGATTATTTTAGCATGGATGCGTTTTTCCTTATCGCACTTTCTGCTTCCTTCATTACTCTCTCAATGATTTCATTTACGCCATCTATACTATCAATGATTCCAATTGATTGACCGAGCAATACAGCACCTGTTTCCATATCTCCTGAATAAACCCTATCATAGGCTCCTAAATCTTTCGCTCGCTGTTCGGGAGATATTGATTCCTCATAAGCTAACATTTCTTCTTTACTGCTAGGTGCGGGATGTGAGAGTGCATATTTATTTTTATACAAGCGGATAGGACCAAATGCTCCCGTGTAGAGTCCTGTATCTTGTGGTTTCCCTGGTGGAATCAATGCTTTATAATCATCATGAAATTCGCTTTCTTTTGATGCTATAAAACGCGATCCCATGGCTACTGCTCCGGCTCCTAATGAAAGAGCTGCTGCCAAAGATTCTCCAGTAGCAAATCCTCCACAAGCTATTTTAGGTAAATCAGGGAAGTGTTTATTTATTTGCTGTAATAAAACAAGGGTTGATACTCTTTCATATGATTGATGTCCTCCCCCCTCAGTACCCGTAACG
>JAUWNA010000197.1 GCA_030612905.1 Promethearchaeota archaeon | reverse complement strand
TAATTGGCCTAATATTTAAAAAAATGTACAAATCGCAATTGATTTCTTTAGTGGAATAGATATTTCCTCTTCTTCTTAAATTGCTTAAATAAGCAATTCTATTTTAGAGTATTATTATTAAGTATCATCAATAGATTTTTAAGTGTAAATTGACATAAGTCAATTAGAAGTTGACATAATTTTCTAAAAGGTGATCTATTTGTCAGACGAGTTTGATGATGATTATTATGATTTCTTAGAACGGATTAAAAAACTCCTTAAAATAGATAAGGGTGTTTTCGATGTGGATTTTTTATTTTTGCCTGAATCTAATTTTGATCCAAACCTAAATCTCCAAAATAAAAAAGTAGAAGGATTTAAGGTCACATATCATTTTGAATCTGGAATGGAAAAACCAGAGATAAAAATCGAAGGCGATTTTGACGAGAAAAAACTCCAAGAATATTTTAAGAAATTGAACCTTTCGCCATACCCGCAATTTAAAACGTTAAGAAACCTGGGAAAAAAACAAGCAATGGATGCAGGTACACTTTCCTTAAAACCAGATTTTGAACAAGAAGACTTCTTGGAAAAAGAACCGTATTACGAATTAAATGTGTATGATGATTATGCTGAAATAGTCATAGAACTTCCGGGAATCGAAACAGGTCATATTATTTTAAGTTTAAGTAAGGATGGAAGAAAACTTAAATTATTAACTGAAAGTAATTTCCAAAATTTTGAAAAGGAGCTACAATTACCGTTTGAATCCACAATGAAGGACCATATTGTAGAGATCAACAACGGAATTGTATCTATTATTATGCAAAAAATAAACAAACAGGTATAAAAAGATGAGTGGGATTTCAAGAGGTTATGAAGGAAAAGAAAATAGGTTAAGAGTAAAAGACGCATTCAAAGAAGACTCTGGCAAAGGTAGAATAAGAATTGACCCTGATATAAGCAGCAAGTTAAACTTAAAAAATGGTGATGCGATTGAGATACATTCCCCCTTAACAGAATCAAGGACAGCCGCGTTATTATATCCCGGTAAACCTGAAGATAAAGGAACTGGAATTATAAGGCTCGATTCATCTTTAAGAAGGAATATAGAAGTAACAATTGACGATTACGTAGAGATTCGGAAAATTGAAGTGATTTTAGCCGATAAGGTAGTATTCGCAAGTTTAACAGAGCCCGTTGTAATTAGCCCTAGACAACTAAATAGGTTACTGGAAAATAGAGTAATAACTAAGGATGATGTTATAAGCTTTTGGAATTATCGAAAAAAATACGACTTAATAATCGTAGATTTTGAACCAAAGGCTATTGCGGTCCAAATTCACCTTGAAACAAAAATTAAATTAAGCGAAAAAACACATTTAGAACTTGTAGAAAGAGAAAAATCAAGAGTAAGCTATGAGGATATTGGTGGATTAGAAGAGGAAATTCAAAGAATACGTGAAATGATCGAACTGCCAATGAGACATCCTGAATTATTTAAAAGGATAGGAATAGATCCTCCTAAGGGAGTTTTACTTCATGGCCCTCCGGGAACGGGCAAAACCTTATTAGCAAGGGCGGTAGCTTTCGAGACTGATGCTCATTTTATTACAATTAGTGGTCCTGAAATTATGAGTAAGTTTTATGGACAAAGTGAACAAAACCTTAGGAACATTTTTGACGATGCTAAGAATAATGCTCCTTCAATAATATTTATCGATGAATTAGATTCGATAGCCCCAAAAAGAGGGGAAGTCACGGGAGAGGTTGAGAGAAGGGTAGTAGCTCAATTACTCTCTCTACTAGATGGTTTAGAAGGAAGAGGTGAAATTATCGTCATTGGAGCAACAAATCGAGTAAACGATATTGATATTGCACTGAGAAGGCCTGGTAGATTTGACAAAGAAATTGAGATTGGCGTCCCTGATACGCACGGTCGATATGAAATATTACAAATTCACACGCGTGGTATGCCATTAGATAAAAATGTGGATCTTAGAACTATTGCAGAAAAAACTCATGGTTTTGTAGGTGCAGATATTGAAGCGTTAGCTAAAGAAGCGGCGATGCTATCTATTAGAGAAATCCTTCCAAAAATAGATTTAGACAAACCAATTCCTTTTGAAATTTTAAGTTCAATTAAAATAGAAATGGAAAATTTTACTTCGGCGTTAAATAACATCGAACCTTCAGCTTTAAGGGAAGTAATTATTTCCCAACCTACAGAAACTTGGGAAGATGTTGGAGGCCTAGAAGACGCCAAATTACAGTTAAGAGAAATTATTGAATGGCCATTGAAGTATCCTGAATTATATAAACATTTATCTTCAAAACCACCAAGTGGAATTTTATTGTTTGGACCCCCAGGTTCTGGAAAAACTCTGTTAGCAAGAGCTTTAGCTCATGAAACCGAAATAAATTTTATCTCAGTGAAAGGTCCAGAATTTCTATCTAAATGGGTTGGTGAAAGTTCAAAGGCAGTAAGAGAAACATTTAGAAAAGCGAGATCAGCTGCTCCGTGCATTATATTCTTCGACGAGATCGATGCAATTGCAGGAGTGAGAGGGAGGTCTGCAAGTTCAGAGGTAACTGACCAAGTTATTTCCCAACTATTAACTGAAATGGATGGTCTAGAAGATCTAAAAAACGTTATTTTACTCGCTGCAACAAACCGACCCGACATGCTTGACCCTGCGTTATTACGTTCTGGAAGGTTTGGAAGACATATCGAGGTTTCTATGCCAGATTTAGAATCACGTAAAGCTATATTTAAAATTCATCTTAAAAATAAACCAATAGCAAGCGAAGTTAATATTGAGAGCTTGGTTGAAGGTTTCGAAGGCTACACTGGCGCAGATATCCAAGCCCTTTGCGAAGAAGCGACATTATTGACTATCAGAAGAGCTATTCCAACTTTTAACGAAAAGAAGAAGGAAATTCAAGACTATAATATTCAACTAGAACAATTACAATCAGAAAAAGCTAGTAAAAAAGACATAAAAGAATTAGAAGAGAAAATTAAACACATTCGGTCTCAATTAGTTAATGAAGTAGTAATATCAAAAGCAGATTTCGATGAGGCACTTGAAAAAATCCTTAAAGGAGCAGATAGAGCCAAAAAAATTCACGATCAACATTCAAAAGCTCCTGAAGAACTGTATAAATAAAAATTTAGATTAAAAGGATGGTAAATATGGAAGTGGAAAAAGATAGTCAGACCAAGCAATTCATTAGCTTAGATAGCTTATTAGAGATGTTAGGAAATCCCACTAGAAGAATTATATTGTCAAAACTGGCAAAAGTTCCCCACTCCCCATCAGAATTAGCTAAAATTTTAGGCATTTCAAGGCAAGCAGTACATAGCCAGTTAGAACTCTTAAGCTCTGACAATGTAGTTGAAAGGTTCGGTGAAGAAAAACGCGGTGGCAAATATCGAATAAAAAGTAATCTCTCAATAAGAATTAATATTTCTCCAGATTATTACAATATCCAGTATAGTATGGCTGAAATTAAAGGCGATGCCAAATCTATTAACTTAAAAGATATTGGATGTGCTACTAAATTTGAAAACATTAAATCTCCAAATAAAAAAATCAGATTTTTAGGCGAACAGATCAAGGATATTGAACATAAAATTAGGGAATTCGAGTTAGAAAGAAGGAAATTACTGCAAAATAAAGAATGTTATATTGTGGAACTAAAAAACGTAATTAACGAAACTTATCAAGAAGATTTTTTAAAAAAGCGACCTGAATTAGAAAATTTAGAAAGAGAGATTTTTTATACATTATTTTATAATCCCGCTCAATTCCGTCAAAGGATTAATATTGATAACCTCATGAAAGATCTATTTTTTACAGACTTAGATCCTTTCAAGCGCGCAACACATAAATTAGACGTAACAAATCTATTAAGGGACTTATCGTCATTCATGGATTTTCTATGGGAAGATGACGACGATTGGTTTTTTGACTTTTAAATAATTCATTTTATGATTTTTTTTACAATTCATAGATTTTAACTTACGAAATTTATAGGGTGGTATATTGAACCTAAGCGAATTAAAGAAAGAAATGCCCGAAATATTTGAGAGCGTTAAGAAAGATGTAAGGAAAATTATAGGGCGCCATCGAGCTGGATTAAGCTTAGGGTTGGTCGAAATGGGGATGCTCCGAGGAGGCTTTATAGGTGGGATGCATTTCCATCCTGGAACGGAAATCGTTATGAATAAATCTCCCTTAAAAATCATTTTGGATTCCCAACCTTACGAAATCGTCTGGGCATACACTTATCACATCTTACTTCACGAATATATTCATTCATTAGGTGTTATTGATGAGCGGCAATGTAGAGCAATTACTCTTAGTATCAGTGAGAAAATTTTTAGAGAAACCGACCATCCGGCAATTATCCTCGCAAAAAATGGAATTGGCACATTTATTCCTAATTTAAGAATTGTGTATGTTCCACCAGAACAACAACCCGATGGCATGCCTATTGAATATGTATATGGTTTCGATAGAGAAAGCCAGTCTTATTTTTCTTAACTTCTTTTTTTTGAATTTTTAAGAGCTAAAATTAATTAATTAACGCGGTTTAAGATAATTAGAATAATATTAACAAAGTTCTCGGGAGAATTAAAATTACTGAATCTTCAGCAAAAGAAAAAATAGACGGGGATAAAGAAGAAGAAATCGAGAAAACCTTAGATATTGCTACAGATCAATTAGTTCTAAATTGGAAATATAAAGATGTTAAGAAAGTATTAACTTATGACATCAAAAAATGTATTGGATGCAGTTTATGCAAACTCGTTTGCCCCGTTGATGCTATAGAGCTAGGACCAATCCCGGAGATTGCCCAAAATATCTTAGATGATTCTAACCCTAAACTCTTTATTGATCACGATAAATGCTGTTATTGCATG
>JAUWNA010000364.1 GCA_030612905.1 Promethearchaeota archaeon | reverse complement strand
CTTTATCATTTAATTAACTCCAACGAAAGAACTGTATGCGAACGAATTTACCTTCCTGAAAAAATAAAGTTTCCTGCATCTAAAGATCTATCTTCCATTAACCACCTTCGAAGCATAGAAAATAAAGTTTTACCTAAAGATTTTGACATTTTAGGATTCTCAGTTCATTATGAAAACGATTATAGAAATATATTATGGATTTTAGACAAATCCCAAATCCCATTAGATGCAAAAAACCGTCACGATTCTTATATTCGTAACGAAATAAATTATCCGCTCATAATTGGTGGAGGGCCCGCAATAACTTCAAATCCTTTACCATTGAGTAAAGTTTTTGATCTCTTCTTTATCGGTGATGCTGAACCAAATCTAAATATATTTTTTGATGTTTTCATGGATTACAAATTAAAAAAAATTAATTTTCAAGCATTTCTTGATCGAGTAAAAAAGATAGAAGGTATTTTTATACCAGCTCTCGATAATAAAACAAACCGAGCAGTTTTAAAAAATCTAGATGAATCTCCTACGCCACAATTTCAATTATTAGCTAGGGATGAGAGTGATAATAATAAGATATTTGAAGAAAACTATTTTATTGAAGTTAATAGAGGTTGTCCGTATCAATGCAAATTTTGTTTATCTTCTTTTCACAATTCTCCGTTTAGAAACAAGAGTTATGAGGAGATAATTAAAAACATAGAAGAGGGTATAAAATATTCAAATTTTAAAAAAATTAGTCTAATTGGATCGTGCATATCCTCCCATCCTAAATTCGTTGAAATATGCGAGTTTATAATTAGTAAAGGCAAGAACTTCAGCATCCCTTCAATTCGTTTAGAACATATCACACCTAAAATCATCAAAGTATTCGAAAAAAACAATATTAAAACGATTACTATTGCTCCAGAAACTGGAACAGAATCATTACGATACGAATTAGGAAAAAGAATATCTAACGAGAAGATTTTACAAGTTTTAAACCAAATTAAAGAATCTAAGATAAAAAAAGTAAAGTTTTATTTTCTAGTAGGATTGCCAAACGAAACCGATGAGGATGTTTTAGAAATTATTAATCTTTTGAAATCCGTTAAGAAAATTGGTTTTACGAGGAATGAACTTAAGGTCAACATTAATCCGTTTGTTCCTAAGCTAAATACGCCCTACGGAAATAAATGTCGATTTTATTTATCAAATAATCTTAGTGATTTAAAAATGAAACTTAAAACATTAGAAGTAGCGTTAAAAAACATCGTCTCAATTAAATTTAAAAACTCAAAAAACATCGTAAATAACGCGAGATTACAGGCTTTAATATCGTTAGGAGATCGAAATATATCCGATTTACTCCTACAATATTACTTTAATGGTGCAAATATGGGCTCTTTAAGAAGGGCTGAAAAGGATTTAAATTTTTCAATAGATAACTATTTCCAAAAAGTCCACGATGGTTACAAACCGTGGATAATCTAGATTACAAAAAAAGAAAAGTAAGATTAGTTTTAATCGATTTTATTAAATACTTGTTTAGGAGAATTACAAACAGGGCATATGTCTGGGGGTTCTCCTTCGTGCGTATACCCACATACAGAGCATACATACATTGGTCCTTCTTCCAAATCCTTACCGCTTTCAACTAATTCTAAAGCTTTTTGATAAAGTTCATGGTGTATTTTCTCCACATCGTTAGCCAAATTAAAAGTTCTTTCTGCTTTTTTATTCTCTTCGGTTTTGGCGTCGATAATGAAATCAGGGTACATTTTTGTAAATTCGTAAAATTCACCCTCAATTGCTTCTTTTAAGTTTTCAGTAGTAGACTTGATGCCTCCCAGAGCACGTAAGTGGTTATGTGCATGTACCGTTTCTGCAGCCGCAGCAGCTCTAAATAAGAGCGCTACTCCTGGAAGTCCGTCTTGTTCTGCTTTTTTTGCAAAAGCTAGATACTTTCTATTTGCTTGAGATTCGCCCGCAAAAGCGGCTTTTAAATCTTCTTCTGACTTCGTCATATTAAAGTTCACTCATTAAATTTTTATTATGAATTATATTTCAAAATATTTTAAGTTGCATTTTATAATTAATAATCTTTTTTGAATCACGAAATTTAGCAACAAATCATGAAAAAGATAAAAATAGAACGATTAGAAATATGATTTTCTAATACTAATTATTAAGTAAATTTATTATCTTCTTTACAACTTTCCGTAAATAAAATTCTGCCATTCCAAATCTTATTTTGGCATCGAAGATAAGAATTAATATGTAAAGATCATTTATATTTTCAGAAAAAATTAGTTCGTTGTTTTTAGAGGTGTAAAATAATTTTAGAATAGTATTATTACAAATTTTCACTCTAAAATCGACTTCCTTTAAAAAATCTTTTATAATCGCCTTATTGAAAGAGGAAAAAACTACTTTTCCTATATTAGTTAAAAGAATAGCGCCCTTTATGTCGTCGTTTAAGTGTTGTTCTTTGAGTAAGTTTACAATTTCATCTTCTTTAATTAAATCAAATTCGCTACTAAAGGGTTCCCTAATAATATCTTCAATGAGATAATTTAATTGATCGTCATAGATGTATTCTAAATCGGTTTGTATATTGTTCTTAATTACATATTCTGAAAATTTAGAGTGGATTTTAGAAATTATTTCTTCTAAAAGCTGCCAATTTTCGATCGTATTACACAGAAGGCTGTAAAATAATTCTTTTTTTTCAAATACTACTAATTTAATTCCGCCGCAAATTTCTAAGGTTTTGATTTTATCTCCAATCAGTTCTTTGGTAAACGACATCAAAGCTGTAAAATAAGAAGAGATGAGTTGTTCCTGTTCTATAGGGTACAAATTTGTAAGATTTAACCCATAGATACATATTCCAGATTTATTAAAGATGAAGAGATTGTGAATATTCGCTTTCTTAGACGTTCGTTTTATCCTTGATACTATTGCCGAGTGATCGGGAATTCCCATGATAATCTTTTACATTAAAACTATAAAAAGCACAAACTTTTCGATAACTAAGTTATAATGCTATGAACTCCCTTAAAACATAATTTGCATGGAAGTATTGTATATCAGTTCTCAATCAATTTCTCTTTAATTTGATTTTCATGACCAATTTTTGCTAGTATGGTTGCTGAACCGCCACCTCCAGCCCCATTGCATTTAAACCCAAGAGCACCATTATCTTTTGATATTTTTTCTGCCTTTGTAATGCTTGCGTTGACCATTAATGGATGGAGTCTTTTTTGTGCGTCCCAATTT
>JAUWNA010000012.1 GCA_030612905.1 Promethearchaeota archaeon | reverse complement strand
TTGGGGTTATTAGCTATGTGTGTTATTTAATCGTTGTTAAATTTTCGAAAGAACGCCCAGAACACCAACATGATAAAAGTCCTCCTTTATGGACGGCTATCAAGCAAACAATTAAATCCAAATCCTTCATGATGTTTGTTGGATTTAACTTTTTCAAGACGCTCATTAGTTCAATACAGCTCTCGTACGTCTTTCTATTTCTTATACTGATCGGTCCTGAAAATGTAGGATTATACTTTTTAATCGTTATAATAGTTGGTTGGAGTTCAAGTATTCTTTGCATGAAGCTGAGAAAGAAACATGGGTTTAAAAAACTACTACTTCGGTTCACAACTATTCAATTCATAGGGGGATTTATTCTATTCTTCTTGGTTTTAATTCCTTCAATCTCAATTCCCGCGATGTGGATAGGACTTGCATTCTCGGCGTTCTTTGGGGGTGCGAGTGTATTTGGAGTTATAATGCAGACGCTACCTATTGATGAGGATGAAGTAAAATATGGATCTAGGCGAGAAGGGATGTTTTATGGTATTAACGCCTTGTTCACTAAACCAACTGAGAGTATTGGCCCTATTATCGTGACTATTGTACTTGTATTGACAGGATATGTGCAAAACTCTCCCGTTCAAACAGATTCGGCTATGTTTGGAATTATATTTGTATTTTATTTCATCGTCAATATATTTGTGGCGTTAAGTTTGATTTTTGTCTACTTCTACCCATTAGAAGGAGAAAAATTAGAACATCTTGAAGAAGAACTCAAAGAACTCCATCAAAAAAAGAGAGAACAACTAAATATAATTTAAAAAACAAGTTTTGATGTTTTATTCGTGATATATGACTTAATTATTATCGGAGGCGGTCCAGGTGGGGCAACGGCTGCAAAGATTGCCGCAGAAAGTAATGCGAATGTGCTTTTACTTGAAGCTGGGGAAGAAGGTAGATACAAATGTTGTGCGGGAGGAGTTCCTGCTAGAAACGAAGATTTCTCACCAATACCCCACGGAGTTGGTGAATGTGAAGTTACCGGCGGAGTTCTATTTACTCCAAAAAAAGGGCCCATGGAATTCGAAGCTTCTGGAAAAAATAATAAGGGTTATTGCATGTTTCGAACCGACTTCGATAAGTATCTATTGGACATTTCCCAAGACGCTGGTGCCCAAATAATTTATGAATCTCTAGTAAAAAGAATTGAGATTGGCAAAAATAAGAACGTTAAGATAGTAGGAACAAAAGAATTTCAAAGCAAATGTGTGATCCTCGCAACCGGATTGGGGGGAGCCCAATTACAAAGAACTCTCGGTATGGAGGTTCCACCAATGGTAAGTGGAATACAAGCGGAAATCAGCGTCCCAGAATCTGTCATAGACGACCAATTTGGTAATCGAGTATGGGAATTCTTCGATCGTAGTTTAATTGATCACGGGATTGGGTGGGTGTTTCCTAAAAGTCAAACGCTAAGCATTGGAGTTTTAGGGAAAGGAGTTAAAATGAGTCATTTTAACGCTTTTCTTAAGAGTCCGTTCATAAAGGAGAAAATCGAAGGAAGAGAGATGAAAGTTTTTGGGGGTCGTAAAGTTTGGGCAGCTCCTATACCTGATCGATTGATTGCAAAACCTTATCGTGAGCGAGTTATGGTGATTGGGGATGCTTGTGGAACCGCAGATCCTATTTTATACGAAGGGATTTATCAAGCGCGATTATCTGGCAAAATTGCGGCAGAAGTTTTCTGTCAAGCGCTTGAAAAAGAGGATTTTGGAGAATCTGAACTTGCGAGATACAACAAACTCTTACTAAAACACCTCTACGATGAAGGTTTGAGGTATTCCTATAAATTCCATCACCTTTTGTATCATAGTGGTCTCTTGGAACGAATCCTCGAAGCAACCTATTCAATGGCTCAAGATGATCCAGAAATGATGCAATCAACTATAGCATTATTTACAGGGAGTGAAACTAGGAAACATAGTTGGGAGGTTATGATGTCTCGTAAGTGGAAACTAATAAAACTTTTGGGTATTAAGAATAGTATGAAACTTTTCCCAACTTTGCTTCATGCTCTACGTATTTAACAAGGAAAAGATAATCGTATTATGTCAACGATTCTATTTTAATTTTTTATACATGGGATAGAAAATAGGTGAAATATAAGCTCCAATTGCTTTAGAATAAAATTTAATAGTATCACCGCCCACCCACATGATTTCACATTTGTCTAAGCCGGACTTATTTATGTCCCATAAGCACCACAAGAATAGTTGGGTTCCAATACTCTTTCCACGCAACGATTCCAGAACGCCCGTTGGGCCAAATGAGCCGGGATAAAATTGGCTATGGGTAGAAAAACCAACTATTTCATTCTTAATGTTTTTCGCTATAAAAGTCGTTGGAGGATCGATATTAAATGATAGCTGAACTTCTTCAGCCCAAGTACCGAGTGGAAATTGATTTTTCACGAACTTTAAAGTATTATTAAAGTCTTTAGGCTGGACTCGCTCATATTTATATCCGTTTTTTTCCAAGACGGGTTTATTCTTAACTTGTGTTAAAGACGCGGTAAGATTGAAAATCGGTCTATGAGATTTAAAACCGTGCTTTTTTAGAAAGAAAAACAAACTCGTATGACGTACATCGACACCAGGTTGCCAATAATTAGGAACGCTCGCGCCGTAAAAGATTTCTGACATGTTTTTTTCTTTAGCTCGCTTTAAAATTTCGGTTATGATTTTAGTACCGATACCGTGGCGACGATAAGCGCTATCAACTACGCAACCCTTAAGAAAACACTGACCTAATTTGATATTTTTTCTAGCTACCGTGATAAAAGCGGCTATGGGCTGATTGGTTTCTGAATTAAATAAAAAAAGCGATAAATCTTGCTCAAAACCATCATCTTCTAAAGTTCCTCTCTGAAAATAATTAAAAGGAAGCGAAAAGAAGTTCGAGTTGTTTTCAAATAACTGGTATATGCTTTGTATATTTTCTGGAGCTAGGTGTCTATACTCAAATTCAGCAAAATTCTCTTTAATGTTCATATAAACCCTTTTTTTAAAAATTCTATTAATTTTTAAAGAAGCTTCATTAAGTCATTTAATGTTCCGCTATAAGTGGGTTCTGGCGTTTCGGAATTTAATTTAGTATTTACACTATGAACTAAAAAGGTCTGCGAGCCTAACTTTGCGCATACTAAATCTTTGTCTTCGTCCCCTACCATAATGCATTCTTTTGCAGAGAGGTTAAGATGTTTAAATATCAATTGATAATATAGCAGATCCGGTTTGCTAGCATATGAATTTTCATAACTAGTTATCAGTTTGTAAGGAAAATCTCCAACTCCAGCCCACTCAAGGCGTTGCTGTATTGACGTTAATGGGAGCAGAGGGTTGGTTGCAATTACTACTTCGTATCCCCTATCAAATGCTGTTTTCACTACCTTATGCGCTTCTGGTTTCTTTTTAGTAAATTTGCGTAATTTTATAAAATCTTCTTTATAGAATTTCGTAAAATATGGATCGATTTCTTCTTTGCTATAACCATTGAGCGGGAAGAAAATATTGGAAAAGGCCTCTTCGTTCGTAATCTTTCCACTATTATTTGTTAGCGTCTCTGACGCTTTTAAAAAAATAGGAATTAATTTATTAGGAGAGATTATGTGAGCGATACTATTTGCTAATAACTTAAAATATTCGGGAATAAAAAGTTTCAAATCGATCTCTAATAAGGTCCCATCTAAATCGAAAAGAATCGCTTTGATGTTGCTGTCCTTAAGCCTTGTCATTCTGTTGTATACCAAAGTTAAATTAATATAATAAAACAAAATAATAATGCCAATTATAATTTGTTATTTGTCCTTTTTAAACGAGTTTAGAAAAAAAAATTAACATTTTTGAAGTAAATTGGATGTAGTTTGACAAAATTAGGTGAAAATAAATGACATTATGAGTACTATTTCCACATTCATAAATTATTTAGTTAAAAAAATATTAAATGAATCCATTAATTAATATTAATATAGAAATTTTGAACAATCCTTTTTGCTCGTAAAAATTATGAAATTAGAGCTTAGTCTTAGTAACGGTTATGTGTACATAGGTGACAAAATTAACATAAAAACTAAGTTCAATTTCGATGAAGATTCGCCAGTTTTGTGGTCTGGAATTCGTTTATTAACTTATCCACCTTGCCTAAAAGAACTTCAAATTACCAAAGAGGAAATATTTACGAAGGGGTTTTTTGAAGCGGGCGAATACATTAGAGATAAAGCAATATTGGTTAAAAGCAATGTTATCCCTACGATAAAAAACAGAAATGTGGAATACGAACTTAAACTAATATTAAGACAACCTCATCCAATTAACCCAGATGATGATTTAGTAATTAATAAAACACAAAAAATTGAAGTTAGGGAAAAGCAATCAAACATTCAGACAAAAAAGCCTAATCCTCTTTCTATTTCAATTTCTGGCTTAAGTATTAATTTGTCAAAAGATGTTTTTAAACCTGGAGAAGCAATAAAAATAAATTTTTCTTCTGAGGAACTTAAACAAGTTGAAATCAGGTTATTACAAAAAGCAAATCTCGTTTGTTATTGTGATGCTTACGGGCAAAATTGTAGCAAAGTAGAAGAATTGCCGCCTGCTATTGCCGGAGATTCGAGAACTACTGATATGGATAAGAAATTTTTATTGCTAAAAGTCCCGGAGATCGCTCAACCAAGCCATAATTATTTATGGGAACCACACGAGAAAGAGTTTTGGGGGTTTAAATACGGTTCATATGTAAAATGGTCATTGTTGTTTATTGGAAAGCCTAAATCTGAGTACGGTAAAGAGCCAATAAAATTCAATGTACCAATCACAATTATTGCGAAACCAGGTGACAAGCAAAAATTAGACGCTGATTTATTCTCAGGAACAACTTCAGGGGCACCTGCGATCTTTGATGGGGTCTCATCAAAATTCCAGAAAATATTTAAAATTGTCTCAATAGATTCTGATATAGAAAAATATACTATAAAAATAAAGAACACCTCAAAAGAAACGCTAAAAGGTGTAACAGTAAAGGTTACTGGGCTTCAAGAAGGATTGTTTGAAACAGCTCCAATTCTCACAGGTTTTAATAATTGGGATGTTAACGAAGAAAAAGAGATAGTTTACGAGAGCAAGCAAAATATTACTGCCTTAATTTCTGTTTTGGAAGATAACGCCCGTAAATCTATAAGAATTCAAACTCCTGTGGGCTCCAATTTCTTTTAACATAAATATTTTTATATTTTAAAGGGGAATTACATTTGAAAAGAAATTCTAATTCAAAATTAAATGTTAGTTCAATTAATAAAGAAAAAATGTATTCTTTTTACTTTAACGACCCAAAAACGGAGATTATTCAAAGAGAATTCGATAATGTTAAAGTGGAATATTTTTATTTTAACGCCGATTTAAAAATAAAGACTAAACAAAATGAAGTTTTAAATGGTTGTTTATTGTCTGGAGAGGCTAGTATACTTTACGGCGATACAAAATATAACTTAAATCAATTTGACTTGTTTTTTTTACCGCCAGAAAGAGAATTATTAATAAAAGTCAATCCTCAACCATCGGGTGACTATAAACTATGCTTATTTTATAGTTCAATAGGAGTTGAGGTTGGAGCTGAATTCGAAATACAACATTTTAATTTAGAAAAATTTGTTCCAAGAGGAGATTTAAGTTCAAACGAAGTAATGGCAACTTACCGAACCGTTTGGACCGCCATTAAAAACGGTTTTTTTATGTCAGGTTTCACAAATATTCCAAATGGATCATTAAAGCATGGCGTTATAACAAGCGTAAATTTAGAAGAGAATAAAGAAGGAAATATTGAGATTTATCCTCATATACATCCTGATTATCCTGAAGTTTATATTATGTGTATTGATGATGATAACTATGCCATTACTCAATATTTAATAAACAATGAAGGATGTTCAGTTTGTAAAGATTTATCAAATGGTGATGGGTTGTTTTTTCCAGGTTTTTTAGGTCATAGTAATTTTGCTCGACCAACTTATAAAAACTTAAAATATTGTATGTATATGTGGATTATTCCTACGTTTGGAAAAACTAAAAGCGTGAATCCAATTACACTGAAAGGGTAATTTCTTGGGTTTCTTATTTATCTAAATTGGACTCACTCTTATTTTAATATATATTTTGAATGATAAATTTTTTTCAATGTAACATCGAAACTATTTGGTTTTTATACAAATTCTTAAAAACAAGGCTTAAAATCTCTTCAAAACAATCTAATATACCCTCCCCGTTAACCGCTATTGTCTTTTTGAAATCGATATTTTTATATCTAAAAT
The DNA here is from genome assembly GCA_030612905.1 of Promethearchaeota archaeon. Taxonomy (GTDB): domain Archaea; phylum Asgardarchaeota; class Lokiarchaeia; order Sigyniarchaeales; family SOKP01; genus SOKP01. The sequence goes on along the minus strand of JAUWNA010000012.1, from coordinate 9,371 downwards.
AATTGATGTTTTCTAAAAACTCAGGAGGGCTGAATTTATCTGGCATATCTTGCTTGTTAAATGCTATTACTTTAGGAAGCGTAATAATGATATCATCGAAATAACCACATAGTTCGTTCCAAGAGGTTAGATTTCGGTAGTAAACGCTCTGCTGTGAGTCTGCTACGAAAATAACTCCATCGATACCTTGTAAGGTCACTGGTCTGGTAATTAAGTAAAAGTCCTGGCCAGTTGTAGAATAAAGGTGGATTTTTAGGTGCCATTGTTGGTTCTCAAATTCAATAGTGCCATAATCAAAGAACAACGTTCTACGAATGCTGCTGTCTATGCTTAAGACTCGATCTTTCTTACCAAAATGGTTAAATAATGCTTTAATCGATGTCGTTTTTCCCGAAAGGGCGGGTCCAAAATAGCAAATCTTCAACTGAATACTACGAGTTAATTGATCTATTATCATCTTAAATACTAATTCTCGTTTTTAAGTAATATTAAAAATAAGTTTAAAAAAGCCGAGTTTTTTAAAACAAAGAAAAACAAAACTTTTATTTAAATTATAGAGAAATTAAAAAACTAACTCGTCTCCTTCAATCTTACAACTTAATAACGATCGAAGGATAAGAATTTCAATTTCTCTTCTTAAAATTGGTTCGTCAATGTCTAGATTTTCACGTTCCTTTAAAATTTCCTTTAATCCCGTAAAAGAAATTGACTCCCGTTGCGAAGATTCTTTTTGGATAACTTTTAATATTATTTGTTGATTGTAAAGCGAATGAGAATTAGAAATAAATTGATACAACTTATGAGTAAGGCTATAATCAAAATTTCCCGCTTTTTCAATTTCTTTCAACTTGTCTAGGATAATTAACGCTTCTTGGTACTTCTCATCCTTCATGAGCAGTTGAACTTCTTGAATTTTTTTAATAAATTCACTATTATTCATTTTACTAATAGAAGGTTTTAATTTTAATAAATCTCAAGCTCTTGCTCTTATAAAATTAAAAAAAATTAAAAAAAAAAGCAGCTTCAGATTGCTTTAAGCAACATTTTCGACTCTAACAACTTCTGGAACAAATTGTTTAATCGCACGCTCAACGCCAAAGGTTAGTGTTTGTTGGGCATGCATACAACCCGCACAATGACCTAATAATCGTACTTTAACGATTCCATCATCGGTAATTTCAACGAGTTCCACATCTCCGCCGTCCATTTGTAATTGAGGTCTAATTTTTTCTAGTACTTCTTTTACTTTTTCTTTATCTAGCATAAAATCACATTTTTGTTTATTATATCTTAATTTAATTAAATTATTTAACATATTTAAAGCAAAGCTCTTTAAAATATCGATATTTTTGAATAATCATTTAATTAGGAACGATATTTTTAGAAAAAATCCTATTAAATAAAGACTTAAAAAATTAAATAAAAATTTAGTTTATCCTCTCCTTACTTCAAATTGGTAATCAGCAGGGCTTACAAGAGGGCTTACTATTCCCAAGACCCCATTGATGTTTTTGCAAAAAAATATAATTATGATTAATAATTATGACTATCTTTTCGAAGTCGAAAATTTTTGTTTTTCAAAGTATTTTTTTTCAAAAAGTTAATTATCTTTTATTAATTAATAAATAATTAATAAACGCATTAAATTATTGAGAATAATATGAACGAAAACGAGAACGAAAAAACTAAAGGATCTGAAGTAAGAGAACGACCATCGAGGCGTACTAGACCCGTTAGAAAGACACAAGGTCAAATATTACAAGAGGCTTTAGGATTAGAGCCAGAAGCCCTTAAAAATATCGAGGCTAAATTATCCATAATTAAATTTTTGGATTATTTTTCGGAGGAAACATTAAATTTTATATTTAAGAAGAGCAATGTCGATAATCATATAGAAAAGATATCGGAGAAAATTGAAAAATTAGATTTGGGTGGAGAAGAAGACAAACTTCTTAAAAAGGGATTTGAAGATAAGAAAATTGTTGAGACTGTTGAGCGTTTAACAACTAAAGTCGAAGAATTTGCATTAAGTAAAGGAATTAGCAAATCAATCGATAAAAGATTAAGGAATTTAAGCTTTATAGTTTCAGCGCCTTTGCTTGGTATTGCCGTGATTTTTTTAATATTGCCTTATTTTAATATACCTGTTGATTCATTTCTTATGTTTCCATTATTATGTGTCTTTTGCATGGTCCCGCAGTTAGTAAAGAATTCTGTTGTTAAAAAATGGAATAATTTTAAGGAAGAGAATAGAAGTGAGATTTACACAAAAAACAGAGACGACTTCGTAGTTTTAAAAAGTTATATTGGTGAAGTGCTAGCTAATATTCGATCTAATCTTTTAGAAATGGAAGTACCATTGGAACTAATTAAGTTTTCCCTATTTAATCGAGATTATGAAAACTTACACCTAATAAACCAGAAAAAAATAAAGGGTCTCACAGAAAATTACGTTTCATTTGAATACCCAGAAGGTATGGATCCTTTCCCTATTCCTGAAATGCTTCGACAACAATATGAGAAACCTATATTTCCGGAAAAGAAAAAGGATGAAAAACCCGAGAAAAATTTCGTAGTTTTAACAGAAATGAAAGGTAAAGACGGGATTATTACGAGCTTTATCCCAAGCTTAAAAGATAGCCTTGCCGAAGAAATTAATCAACTGTTAAACGACTCTGAGTTTACCGAATCACCTCTCAAATTCACGGAGATAATCCCAAATTATTCCGAGGACATGGCAATTTATTGTATTTGTGGAGAAATTACCGAAATTAGCATTGTAAATATTTGTAATTGGAAAAATAAGTTTAAGTATTACTTATTTGAAGGAAAACAATGCCAGTGCGGTGATCAAATTTACGCTTTATCTCCCATGGACTCTAGTGAAGAAATTCCCGAAGAACTAAAAGAGATTTTTTATTAATTTTCCTTTCTTTTTTTAATTTTTGCGTAATAATCGTATAAAAGCCTATAACCTCGAACTGCTCGCTCTATTTCGTTTTCAAAGGCAGGAATTTTCAACTCAGTTGCCGATTTAATTACTCTTTTCGCTCCCTCGTGTTCTGCTTGAACTAGAATTGTAATAATCGGTTTATTTGGATATTTTTTAACCAAAGGTGCATAAATATTGAAATCGAACTCGATTTCAGTGAAGAACTCTAAAGCTAAAATTAGTCCATCTACAGCATCATCTTTTAATAAAGCTTCCGATGATGTCTTATATATACCACATATTTTAATTCCAACAAATCTTTCTGGAGGCCAATAATCTACAGGATTTCCAAAAGCGCAAGTAGACCCACCAACTTTATCTATAATGATTTCTCGAGAAACTTCACTAGGCTTCGCGAGCGATAAATGTTGTTTTCTCATTTCTTTCACGATTAAATGAATTGCACCAGAACTTGGTCCTATTATACCTAAATTTATTCCTTTAGGTTCAGGACACCATAAAAAGATTTTAGCAATCTCAAATAGATCGATATAATTTAATACTAATATCCCACCAGCTTTTTGTAATTCTCTCTCTTTTATGTCATTCTTTCCCACATAATAGAAAAGTATTGGTTTGGTAGAACTAACTTTTCTAACCGCTCCAATTAATTCCTCCGAAATTTCTCTTAGAAATAGGGAAATGACCTTAGTTGTATCGTCATTTAAAAAGTATTCGAGTACATCGGCTTCATTAATGTGAAAACCTTTACCTAAATGTATCACCTTTGAGATGGGTAACCTTTGTGGCGGCGTCCACCACCCTAATGCCCCCGCTAGACCACCAGATTGAGCAATAAAGCTCATTCCTTCTTTTACATTTTTATTTTCGCGCATTATATGTTGGCGAACTGGGATTATAGATGTCGTAAAGTTATCGCTAAAATTTATAATACCAAGCATAGATGGCCCTAAATAAGTGATGTCGTATTTTTTGCAAACTTGGTGTAAATGGATAGTTAAATCGTTAATCTTCGTTCCTGGTTTTAATTCTGTCTGGATTGCTATGTATTTGACACCCAGTTTTCCTAAACTTTCTACAATTTCGAGAATGCCTTTTCCTAAAACAATTACAGCCAATTCGGGAATTTCCGGCAATTCTTCAAAAGAATGGTAAGATTTAACACCTAAAATGTCGTTTGCGTTAGGGTTTAGAATATAAAGATTTCCTTGGTAAAAAATTTCCAACAAGTTTTTCAATACCGTATAACTAAAAGATAGCGCTTGCCTTGAAACTCCGATAATTAATACGGATTTAGGATTAAAGAAAGGTTTTAAATCTCTCAAGGTATATCCTCCAAGTTTTGATTGTTTTAATACTAATAAATATGAGAGGTATAATCGTTAAAAATTTGATGTTTATTTTTTAATCGCTAGCATTATTCTTTTAGAGAATACGCTTCCAATACAAATTCAACCGCTCTTTTTCCATCTTCAAAATTAGGACTTTCTTGTTTGTTCTCAACGATACAATTAATAAAATGATCAATTAGGTGATATTGAGCTATGTCTCCAGACCTTTTATAGTTGATAATTTTCTTAATCAATTCGTTTCTTTTTATAGTTCTTGGTCCATAAGAAACGGAGTATTTCTTTCCTAAATCGATTTTGAGGTACCCTTTCGAACCAAAAACCTCGATCGTTTCTGAAGGTTCGTTACACCAAGAAACGCTGATAAGTCCTAGCGCGTCATTTTTAAATCGAAAAAGAACGTTACAATTATCTTCATAGCTCATATTTATACAAGAGGTATTGTAATTTATTCCATTAACTTTATCATATTCACCTATTAAATACCGAAGAATATCTATACAATGTACGCCAAGGTCTAGTAGAACGCCTCCACCCGCTTTTTCAGAATCAAAAAACCATTTTTCTTTGGAGAGTGGTTTCCAAGATTTATAAGGTCCATAATGACTAAAATAATATCTAACCAAAATGATTTTACCAAGAACCATTTCATCTATTACGTTTTTAATTAACGGAAAAATTGGATTGTATCGCTTTTGAAACGATGTAAAAAAGATAAGCTTCTTATTTTTTAGTTTCGATTCGATTTCATTTAACTCTTTGTGAGAAATCGCAATTGGTTTTTCACATAAAATATGAAGATTTTTATCGATTGCTTTCAAAACTGTTAGAGCATGCAAATAATTGGGCGTGCAAATGCTAATAATATCTAATTCCTCATTTTTAATCATTCTTTCCCAGCTATCGACTCCACCGTAGATATTTGGGATATCAAATCTCTCAGCTGCCTTTCTCGCATGTTCTTCAGTTCTGGAAGCTATCGCTACCAACTTGCAATTAGGATTTCTAACATAACCTAATAAATGAATGGTCCCAAAGCCGCCCGCTCCAATTAATCCTACTTTTAAAGTCATAATCTTATTTGATGATAACTAAAGAATTAAACAATAATTAGGGATATGAAAAGATAATAATATAATGAAAAATTTAAGTAAAAACACTGACTTAAGCAACAACAAACTCGAACATTGGAATTTCTCGCCGCTTTTTATCGTCATATAGAGGTAACCCTGATTGTTTGAATAATTCAGGGGTTTTATACTTAAGGATAACTGTTGTACAAAGACACGAGACTTTCATAGATGCTATTCTTAATCTATCTCTGACTACTGGCAGATCTTTCAAACTAGTTCCGACATCACATATAATAGCGCCCGCTCGTACACGTGCACAAACTCCCGTTGACCTCCCGAATGAGTTTCTCATGCCGCTCTGAACCCGATCAGCTCCAGCAAAGGCCAACATTCTATTTTCCCGAATTTTTTGGAATGGTTTAGGTCTTATTCGAAATCGAAAGTTAGTTCTTCCTATTTTATTTTGTAATGAACTGTTTATGGTAATACGAATTGCTTCAAGAGCATTTGAAGATATTTGAATTTGTCGACTAACTTTAAGTCCTACAACAAGCTCCCAATCTTCCCAAGGGATAGCTTTATTGCCCCCCCAAAAACGGACTATTTTTGATTGTGCGCCTCCACGCGCGTATTCTCTTCTATGATTAGCGCTACGCTTGTGTTGATAAGGCCTTCGACTCCAACTTGAGTAGCACCGCCAAGGTCTACGACTTGCCATTTTATTCTTCCTCTTCAATTAAATTTTTTAGTGTTAAATTAACAGATTACAATTAATAAGAAATAAAATTATAAAAGCTTATTATATTCATTCCATGAAGAATAGTTAAAAAATTTTATCAAAATTACATATTTAGTACGAATATTTAAACTATGCTCGATGAGTACACTTCTTTTGCAAAGAAGACTGAAATATTATGTAAAGGGTTGTATTTAGACGACAAATTAATTGATCATTATAAAAATCAAGGAATCGAGATCTCTTTTGGACGAAAAGGCGGTGCAGGACCGCTAGGTGGTAGGTATTTTCTTTTTGAAAATCGAACTCTCGTGAACGCCGCACTTTGGAACGATCCTCAAAAATCTAATTTAGTGCTAAGAGAAAACCGAGATGGTTATTTTGAGGTATATGATGTTAGGAATAAAATAGAACACAGTAAATTGAAATTAATCCAAAACCCGCGTTATTACAATTCAGATTATATGACTTCCGATGGAATACCAATGAAAAAAATTGCGTTGGTTCACGGCCTAGATTGTCTATCTAGTACTATATATCAAAAATGCGTTTATTGGGCGTGTGGTGAAGCGTGTAAATTTTGTGGCATCGAGTTAAGCTTAGAGAGCGACGCAACCATAGAGGAGAAAAATGCTCAACAAATGTCCGAAGTTATCGCGGTCGCGAAAAAAGAAGGAAGATGCAATCATATGACTTTAACAAGCGGCACTGACGAGAACATTGATAAAGGGGCAAAGCGATATATTGAACTTTTAAAAGGAATAAAACAGAATTACCCTAATCTTCCTTTACATGTTCAAATTGAACCTTTGGAAGATTTATCGTATATAACCGAGTTAAAAGAAGCAGGCGCAGACACTATTGGAATCCATCTTGAGGTACTCAATCAGAATATCAGGGATAAAATCACTCCAGGTAAGTCTCGTATTTCGTATGAGTCATATGAGAAAAATTGGAAGCACGCACTTAAGATTTTCGGCGAAAATCAAGTCTCGTCCTATCTTTTAACTGGTTTTGGAGAATCACCAGATGATTTTGTATTGGACACTGAAAAAATAATTTCTTTAGGCGTAATTCCGTTTATCACACCTGTGAGATCGATACCTGGGATAAAAGATTTACCAAAAACCAATCATAACATAATGGTAGAAATTTACAAAAAAACAGCAAAATTAATGAAAGAATATGGAGTCAATCCTTTGAAAAGCAAAGCGGGATGTGTGAGGTGTTCTGGCTGTTCTGCTATTAGTGACGCTTATAAAATTGTATAACTTTTTTCAAACTGCAATTAAATATAGATAGTTTTCATAGCCATTGTTTTTTATTGAAAGAGATTATTTGAAAAAAGTTAATAAATTTGGATACTTATCAAAAAGTAGGAAGAATTAAGTTAATAATTATATAATCACATTTTAATTTCGAAGTGGAAGGAAAGTATTATGACAAAAATTGATGAGAGTAAGACTTTGAAACCAACCAAAAGCGAAAGGCGAGAAAAGTTTACTAATTTGTCTGATATTGAAATAAAACCGTTATACACGCCCGAAGACATCAAAAAGTTCAATTACGATATGGACTTAGGAGAGCCTGGAAAGTACCCGTTTACTCGTGGCGCTTATCCTAGCATGTATCGTGGTCGCTTGTGGACAATGAGGCAATTCGCGGGATTTGGTAGTGCTGACCAAACAAATAAACGCTATAAATTCTTATTAGAGCATGGGACAACTGGTTTGAGCGTTGCTTTTAGTTTACATACCATTTATGGTTATGAAGCTGATGATGATAAAGCTTTAGGTGAGGTGGGAAAGGAAGGCGTGTCGATTGACACTTTAAAAGATATGGAAGCTTTATTTAATGGAATCGATTTGTCTAAAATATCTACATCCATGACAATTAACGCTCCTGCGTCAATATTGTTAGCAATGTATATAGTAACTGCTGAAAAACAAGGTCATTCTCCCGATAAATTAAGAGGAACAATTCAGAACGATATCCTTAAGGAATACATAGCTCAGAAATCTTGGATTTTTCCACCAGAACCGTCTATGCGTTTAATCGTTGATACAATTGAATATTGCGCTAAGAATGTCCCCCAATGGTATACAGTCTCCATAAGTGGATATCACATTAGAGAGGCGGGTTCGACAGCAGTTCAGGAATTAGCGTTCACCCTAGCTGATGGTTTTGCTTATGTGGAGGCGGCCATGGATAGAGGGCTTGATGTGGATGACTTTGCGCCACGGTTGAGTTTTTTCTTTAACGCTCATAATAATTTCTTTGAAGAAATTTGCAAGTATAGAGCTGCTAGAAGAATATGGGCTAAGAGAATGAAAAATAAATATGCTGCTAAAAAACCAGAGTCCTTGCGATTAAGATTTCACACCCAAACTGCGGGGGTATCCTTAAGCGCTCAGGAACCAGAGAATAACATAGCTAGAGTTACGATCCAGGGGTTAGCAGCTGTTTTAGGAGGGACTCAATCTCTTCATACTAATTCCTTTGACGAGGCTTTATGCTTGCCAACTGAAAAAGCAGTAAAAATAGCTTTACGAACGCAACAAATTATTGCTCATGAATCGGGTGTTGCCGATACTGTTGACCCATTAGCGGGCTCGTACTACGTTGAATGGCTGACAAATAAAATGGAAGAGGAGGCTGAAGCTTACTTTGAAAAAATTAAGGAATTGGGTGGAGTAATTCCAGCAATTAAAGCTAATTTCTTTCAAAAAGAGATTGCAAACGCTTCATACAAATTTCAACGAGAAATTGAAAGCAAAGATCGAATATTTGTTGGCGTGAACGATTACCAACTAAGAGAACCTTGCGCGACTCCTTTGTTAAAAATAGATGAAAATGTTGCCAAAGTGCAAATAGAAAATTTACAACTTTTAAGAAACGAAAGAAATAATGAAAAAGTTCACGAAATACTGAAAAAGTTGGAGGAAGCCGCGAGAAGTACTGAGAATTTAATGCCTTATATCGTCGATGCCGTAAGAGAATACGCTTCGATAGGCGAGATCATGGCAACTCTTAAAGAGGTATTTGGAACTTATGTAGAAGATTCAATATTTTAAATTAGCTTTAATCACATACTATTAAGAAATTTAAAAATACTTGATTAATTCTTAACATTTAAGAGTTAATTACTCAGATTTTTATATTAATTTGGAGATTAGAATATGGTTCAAAGAATAGAAGAAAGAAAAAAACCTATCAAAGTCCTCGTGTGCAAGCCCGGGCTAGGGGAGAGCTCAGAGCTC
>JAUWNA010000190.1 GCA_030612905.1 Promethearchaeota archaeon | reverse complement strand
AAACCTTTTTCTTCAACCAATTTCTTGTCAAATATATTCCTTCCATCTATAATAATCGGCGTTCTTACTTTTTTCTTTATTTCGTCAAGATCGAGGTTATAATATTCCTTATGGTTAGTTGCAAAGAGTAATACATCCGCTCCTTTTACTGCTTCGTTAAAGTCACTTGTTAATTCAGTAAGTCTATAATCTCTTTCGTTAACATAAGGGTCGTGGGCGATATATATAATGTTATGAGAATGATATCGATTTTGTAACACTTTAACAATATTTTCAGTTGGTGTATTTCTCACATCATCTGTATTTGCTTTATATGATACACCTAAAAGTACAATCTTTATATTATCTACTAGTTTATGTGATTCTCTAAATACATCCTCCATTAATTCAACCATATGATACGGCATATAATCGTTCAAACTTCTTGCGTCGGGAATTATCTTTATTTTGGATTCGTTAATTCTTTCGGTATATTTATTAAATCCGTACAATAGAAGCCAGGGATCTTTTGTAAGGCAATGACCTCCTACGCCTGAACCGGGGGAATGCATCATTCTGTCGTGGCGATGATTTATTAATTCTATAATTTCGTAAATATTTCGATTAAAATCTTCGCTTAATAACGCCATCTCGTTTGCAAATGCAATATTTACGTCTCGGTATGCGTTCTCTATGCATTTTGTTAACTCTGCCGTAAGAGTGTCTGTTATATGAAGTTCTTCTTTAACAACCTTCCCGTACAAATATATAGCTTTATCGTTGGCTTCTTTACAACCACCGCCAATTACCCTAGGAAAATTTATGATGTAATCTAATAACTTACCGGGCATTACGCGCTCAAACGAAAAAACAAGGTAGAAATCCTTACTCCGTTTTAAACCACTTCCTTCTTCTAAAATAGTTTGTACAATATTATCTGTGGTTCCAGGTGCTACTGTGGATTCAAGTATGACTGTAGCACCCTTTTTCATGTGTTTTGAAATCTGTTGAGAAACTTCCTTTAAAGACTCGTACCTTGGGGTTCTTTGGTCGTCTACAGGCGTTTGTACATCGATTAAAATATAATCCGCATTTTTGACATCGTTATATTTGTCAGTAACTTTAAATTTTCCATTTTTTACTACCCTTTCAATTAACTCATCTAAGCCAGGCTCGTCGCCTTCAAAAGGATTTTTCCCCTTATTAAGCCATTCAATTTTCCAACTTGATCTTTGAGACCTTCGTTGAATACCCGTAACATAGAAATCGTCTACATCAGCTAACAGAGCAGCCATGGGAATACCAACGTATCCCATACCAATAACAACGATATTAGTAGGCATTTTAATTACTCAAGCTTATTAAAAAATTTAATATTGTATATTTATAACTCAAATTCAAAAATAAACCATAATTGAAAAAATTTCACACTTTTCATTAAAAAAGAAATAAGAAAATAAAAAAAATTATTAAAAAATTCCGAATTTCGATTATTTTTTCTTGTTCTTATATGATGTACCTTTTACTACTTTAAATACACTTGCTATTACTGCTCCAGCAATGAACCCACCTACATGTGCAAAGTGAGCTGTCTGACCAATGCCTAAGGGATCCATTAGCGACACCATAGCATAAGTTAATTCCGCTACAAAATATGTTACTATGAAATAACCAGCACCTATTTTTCGCATACCTGTTGAACCCAAAAGATTAAATTTATTATTGGGATAAAGAATAGCATATACAGCCATAAGTCCAAATATAGCTCCAGAAGCTCCTAATGAAGGAATAGTAGATAACATCGGACCCCATACGGGAATAATTATTGTGCTCAATGCGTGAAGAAAACTACCAAATAACCCTGAGAGAAAATATGTAACTAAATACAATAAATGCCCCATAGCATGCTCGCAATTGTCAGTGATTACAATGAAAAACCACATATTCATAAGTATATGCATAAAATCTCCGTGCATAAACATTGAGGTAAATATCGTCCATAATTTTTCTCCAGCGAAAAATTCAGCAGGAACAAAAGCATATTCAATGTGCATTTGGCCTAGTGGGTCCATTATTTGCCATACGAAAACTAGTATGTTAGCAACTAAGAAAATAACCGAGAAATATTGTTTCATAAAAGAAATTTTATCGTCTGACGCTTCGAATACCAATTTAATTCACACTTCCTATATTTATAAAGTTTTAAATGTTTTTGTAGAGTTAAATTTTAATAGTATTTAAGAATTTTTTTGATAATTAATAAATTTCTATAACTATTAATAAATTTGGAAATAAAAACATAAAAACATTAAAAAATAACAAGTAATAACAAGTACAATGCGATTAGGAGAATCTACTTTACGTGGTATTGCAAAAATCCACCCTGATACGGTAAAGCGGAAGCGAGTTTCAAGTTACGACAAAACGGGGGGAAATAACGATTGGATCGATGTTCAACCTGGAGAAAAGGTAACCATTGGAAAAGAAGATTGTACTGGGTGTATAACCCATTTATGGTGTACAATAAAATGTAAAGATCGTTATTATCTAAGAAATATTATAATTAGAATGTATTGGGACGACGAGCAAGACGATAAACCTAGCGTAGAAGTTCCAATTGGGGATTTTTTCGGTTTAGGACACGCCAAACACAAGAATTTTGTTTCATTGCCGCTTCAAATGAGTCCTCAATCGGGAAAAGGATTTAATTGTTGGTGGCCAATGCCCTTTTCAAAAGGTTTTAAAATTACTATAGAAAACGACGCTTCTAAACCTATGAGATTTTTTTACTACATTGATTACGAAATCTACGAGGATGGGTTCGAAAACGAAAAGGACTATGGAAGGTTCCACGCTCTCTGGCACCGCGAAAATCCTACAAATCCCAAAAAGAAAGATAGTGAAACTGGAAAAAAATTCTTTAAGGTGAGACCAAAAAAATTCTGTTATAAAGGGTGTAATATCGATAATCCTCTTATGGAAAATTACAGAATCCTTGAAGCGAGAGGTAAAGGTCAATTTGTTGGATGTCATTTAGATATTGATAATATTACATATATGCCTTGGTATATTAATTGGTTCGGCGAAGGAGACGACATGATATATATCGACGACGATGTCGAAAAAGGCGTACCTACTTTACACGGAACGGGCACAGAAGATTACATGAACCAAGCCTGGGCACAACGCCAAAACTATTCTGCTCCATATCATGGTACAATTAAATCTGGTGGGTTAAATTGGTGGGGCAAAATCTCCTATTATAGATATCATGTTGAAGACCCTATCTATTTCAATGAGAGGATAGTGGTCACAATCGAGCATGGGCACGATAACCATCGTAAAGACGATTGGTCGTCAACGGCTTATTGGTACCAACGAGAACCACACGACCATACTTTATTTCCGAAATTATTAGATAAAGAAGGAAGAAAACCGCGCGTTCATGTTGCTCATATGGTTAGAAAATCAATATGCCTTATTTTAATCGTAATTACCCCGCTTCTGTTGTTACTTCTTTAAATTTTCTTATATTGGTTCAATAGCCTCATCTTTTTTAATAGAGGATGAGGATTTCTTGACATCCATCGTCTCAATATCTGCTTGAAATCTTCCGAGTGTTGATGTTCCAATGAAAATTAAAGCGATCGCTAAGAAAAACAGAAAATAATTATTGAATGTTTGTTTAAAGACTAGAGTTCCAGCAATTATAGGTATTGCTAAACCGATTGAATCCAATATCGGAAATACGACGGCCATTCTACTTTTTTGGAAAGCGCTTTGGTAAAACGCAAAACTAGCGATATTACAAATCGCTAAGCCCCACCACCCAATAAAAACCCACAAATGAGCGTAATCAAACCAAAATATTCCAAAAAATATTTCTATCCCAAAATACCAAGTTAATTGTATGTTAGCTTGCCCTATTGCTTGTGCAAGGATATTTGTGAAGACTCCTCCAAGAGCTAAGAAAAATGAGCCTGTTAGCATAACAAAAAACCCTTCTAATTTTGTTCCTCTTTTCTTTTGAGAATATATAAAGCTACCAATTGTAATAGAAAACGTTATTATCAAAAAGATTGTTAATGGGATGACCATTTCGTATAAATCAATAGCGACTTCTGAAATACCTGCCAAAGTAATTAATATAGGGGAAATTGCTAATACTGTTATTGCGAGAAACTCATACCAAGTTACAGTTTCACCTAAAATGCGATTTGCGGCAATAACTACAATGATAATACCAATACTATTAATTGGCTCTGCTACCATAAATCCCACTAATCCTATTGACATTACATACGGAAACCAAGCAACAACACCCAAAATAGCACCTAAAAGCCACCACTTGTTTTTTGCAATTTCTTTAAACGCTTTTATTACCCCTACAAATCCTTTATCGAAAGCAATTTCTGGACCTTGTCGTAAACCCATTTTCTGGAAGACAATCCCTAAATTAAACATAGGAGTTGCGATTAAAACTAAAATAATTCCCATTGTGACTGTATATGTATCAACCATAATTCCCTAACTCTAATTAAAGGTTAATACTTAAGAAAATTATTCATCAATTTTAATCTTATTTATGTATAATAAACATCGAATTCTCGAGAATAATTTTAAAACAGCTAAGAAGTAATTATTCTTTTTTTTTTTTCTTTTTTTTAAGTAAATTTTCTATGTAGTTTACAATTTCGTTTCCAGAAATAGCTTTAACTATATAACCATCCGCGCCGAGTTCTTTGCCTTTTTTAATATCTTTAAAAAAGTTTTTCACAGTAAAAAGAACTACAAGGATGTGGTTAAATTTTTCGTTGGATTTTATATTTCGGAGAACCTCAAATCCTGAGAGTCCCGGCATCATAATGTCTAAGAGTACTAGTGCGATATCCTCGTGTTTTTCTTCCACGATCTCTAACGCTTCACTTCCACTACTACAAGTAAGAGTTTCGTAATTCTCAAGTTGTAAAAACTTCTC
>JAUWNA010000273.1 GCA_030612905.1 Promethearchaeota archaeon | reverse complement strand
TTCTTCTTCTGACATTTTTTAACCTCCTCTAATTACTTCTGCTGCCCTTGCTGCCGCACCGCTCGCCTCAGAAACAGAGCGTGGTATATCCATTGGCTCGTGTACACACCCACATGTGAAGATACCTCCCTTACTGGTTTCTACTGACTCGAAAGGTGGAGTTTTAATAAATTTATACTCGTTTAATTCAATATCTAAAACTTCTGACATTTTCTCAATTCCTTCTGGTGGGATAATACACGTGGCTAAAACTGCTAAGTCTACTTTTAATTCTTTTATCTCTCCATTGTCTAAATCTTCATACACTATAATCGGATTTTCTTTATTGTCGATAGTAATTTGAGCAATTTTGCTTTTAATATATTTAATATTATAATCGTTTTCGCCCCTCTGAATAAAAGATTGAAAGCCTTTACCCCCTGCTCTCATATCTATATAAAAGACGTACGACTCTAATTCATTATTATGCTCGTAAGCTATCATAGCTTCTTTAGTTGTATACATACAACAAATTGACGAACAATACTTTCTACTTCTATCGTTTCGCGAACCGATACATTGCAAATAAGCTATTTTTTTTGGTTTTTCTCCGTCAGATAGTCTTTTTATGTGCCCCTCTTGAGGTCCAGAAGCGCTTAACAATCTTTCGAACTCTAAGGCGGTAACGACATTTCTGTACTTTTGATAACCGTAATTTCTTAAAACCTCATTATCAATATCTTCTATCAAATTATACCCCGTAGCAACGATAATAGAACCAACATTATTCAATTTAATATGTTGATCTTGTTGCTCAAAATCAATTGCTTCCCTCTCACAAACTTTCTCGCAAATTCTACACGCGTTCTTTGTAAACCATAAGCAGTTATCTTTATCAATCGTCATTATAGCAGGAACTCCTTGCAAGTAATACATATAAATAGCTCGCCTTTTCCTTAACTGACGATCGAATTCATCTATTACCCTCATAGGGCATTTTTCAGCGCAAACACCGCAATTTATACACTCATCTTCTTTAACGTAGCGTGCTCGCTGTAAAATTTCGACCGAAAAATTACCGCTTTCACCCTCCACTTTCTGAACTTCTGAATACGAATAGAGCGTAATGTTTGGATGTCTATAACATTCTGATAATTTAGGGGCTAATATGCAAATCGAACAATCGTTAGTAGGAAATGTTTTATCTAATTGGGCCATTCTGCCCCCGATATTTGGTTTCTTTTCTACCATATCTACATGTATTCCCATATCCGCTAAATCTAATGCTGCTTGAATTCCGGCGATCCCACCACCGATAACTAAGGCACTCTTTGAGTTTTTTTCCAAATTTATTTCACTCATTATTAATTTTAATTTTAATTCTAATAAAGATTAAACATTGAACCCGATACTTTCGAACAATCCCTTTGGTTTAATTCGATGAAAGTTAAATCCTAATTCTTCTGGTTTAAACCCAAACGATAAAGCCATCAACTCAGACAAATAAAAAATAGGTATGTTGTATTCAGAATTATTTTTCTTGTTAAGTTCTCTCTGATTAAACTCAAATTGTTGATAACAAGCAGGACATACTACAACAACGCAGTTAGCGCCAGCTTCATAAATTGCTTTCAATTTGTTGTCTATCATTTGTAGAGATAAATCCCTATCCGACTTATCAAGAGGATTTCCACAACACTCCATTTTTAGCTCGTATTGTATGGATTCCGCTCCCAATGTCCTAACGATTTCATCTAAAGTTACTGGTTCAAATGGGTCGTCCCATTGAATAACCTCTGAAGGTCTTAAATAGTGACAACCGTAATGAATGGCTACTTTAAAGCCTTCCAAAGGTTTTTCTATGTTTTCTTTAACTTTTTCTAGATTTTCATAAAGAACTTGAGCAAAATGTTTTACCTCTGTTTTGCCCTCATATTTCTTTCCAATCTTTTTTAAATATTTATTAACTTTTTGCTTAGCGTCTACATCTTTATTTATAAAATAATTTACGCCTTTTAATGTTTCAACGCATCCTGAGCAAAAAGATATGACTCCTCCATTATTATTGCACAAACTTAAATTCCTTGCTCCCAAAGCTAACCATGTTTCGTGGTCAATTAGCTCAATCCCAGTAGGATCAGGACAACAACTAAACCCGTCAACATCTCGTAACTCAATACCAAGTTTTTTAAAAACTTTTCTTGAAGATACTTCTAAATAAGGTAATCTTGCTGGAATAACACACCCCAAAAATAAATCATACGCCATTCTATTCGTTCCCCCTCAAGATATTTTTTTCAAAATTAGTCTCTTTCATAAGAGTTTGAATCTCTTCTACTGACGCGATTTTGATCTCTGGGAGACCTAATTTTTTGCGCCTAGCAACGATCGAATTTGAATAAGGAATGGCAACTCCCGTGTCATAAACCGCTTTACCCTGGGAGTAAAACGCTTCGGGGTATTTCTGCTCTTCAAAACACAAGTTTTTTATTAAAGTAAATATCTCTGTTAATTCTACCTTTTGAGGGCACAACTCAACACATTTTTGACAAGTCGAGCACAACCAGGGGTTTGGATCTTGACTCTCAACTAATTTATCCTTTAACCCTAATATTGCCTCTTCAATTATTTTTCTAGGATTGTACTTCCCATTTGTAAGTAAAGCTACGGGACAACCCCCAGAACAAGTTGAACATTGATAACAATAACTTAACGACGCGTTGTGCTTGAGCACTTCGTTTCTAAAATCATAATTTACGACACTCATGTCAAAACCTCTTTTTCTAACCTTTTGTGTTTTTTAATGGTTTAACTAATTTAAATTTTACAAAAAGGAAATATAAGTTTAATAAATTTTATCACAATCCAACACAATTAGATAAATTATAACGGAAAATCGACATTTCCATCCTAACTTGTTTATATGATTATTAAATTGGATTTTGTTTTTTTTTTATTACTCGAGATGCTTTTGAAGATCTATGTAAATTGGTATCTCTTCGCCCTTCTTCTTAATTACAACTCTTAAAAGCCCATCCTCTATAGATGTTTCGATTGGTATTAACTCTTCTTTAGACGCTTTTGGAGCGGCATCCCCTTCAGGACGTTTCGTTTTAGTCTTTAAACAAGTGCGTTGCTCGTTATAGAGAAAACAGTGCGAACAACAAAAGCCTTCCGGCATATAGCCCACTATTGAACACTTATCGTAATTGTCGCAATTACAATTGTTACACATAAGCGTTTACCTCTACTTGCCTATGATAGGGGTTATCTTTTCCTTTCTTGCTTCTACCTGAGTTTCAACTCGAATATGTTGAGAACTTGAGCCAAAAACCTTTGCTTTCATTCTAATATAATTTTCGCACGAATGTCTATTTTCGTACCCTACGCAAAGTTCGCAACAAAACGCAATCGGTTGGTACCCAACAATCGAACATCGATCGTAAGCATCTTGACTACAATTACAGCTATTACACATTTTTAATTACCTCTCGATTTTTAGTGAATAATTGTCTGTGTTGGCAGGTTATTCCTGCTAAACTCAACTTCTCTTAGTGTTTGAAAGCATCCTTCCCGGTCTTCGTAAAAAACACATTTAGGACAACAAAAACCTAATGGAAAATACCCGACAATGGAACATTTCTCGTAGTTTTCGCAATCGCATTTATTACACATTTTTTATTCACTTTTATTATTTTTTTATTGTGAATTAATTCCCACAATTTTTTTTACTATGATCATAATTAGATAAACTAGTATTTAAAACTAACTTTTTCAAACTTTTCGACTAGACTTTTTATTGATAATCGTGATTTTGTTTGTTTAGAATAATGATTCTGATCAGAATCCATGCATTCGGTAACAAACTAAATTTGATTGATCCAAAACACTGATTAATATGGAATATTATTATTCAAAGTTTCAAAATGTAAATTTTGCTCAAAAAAAGCTAAACATATGATGTTTCTCGAAAAATAATTGCTATTAAATTGGTAAAATTCATGAATTCCCTTTGACACGAATGTAACCAATTAACCTACTAATGTTGAATATAAGGAGTA
>JAUWNA010000009.1 GCA_030612905.1 Promethearchaeota archaeon | reverse complement strand
CAAACAATTAACCAACCATCGCTCTTCAGTTCGTGGAGTACTTTTTGAGCTTTTTCGAACTTATTCATATTTCAGATCATTTAATGGTTTTTAATTAATTTTATTAAAATGAATAAATAAAATAATCGAAAAAACTTAATACAATTGTAAAAATTTCAATTAAATTTATCTAATCAAACTCTCTAATTAATAATTAATTACACAAAATTTTGATATTATGAAGTTCAAGGTAAAAGAAATAAATTTCGAAACTGGGAATACCAAAGCTGTTGTTCTTAATTTTAAAGACGCTCAAGAATTAGGACAGAAAGCCGGCGAACGAATCGTCGTAAAAAATCCTCAATCAAAATCTCTTGAAGATAAATATTGGGTAGCAATACTACAAATTGATTATTCTAATTCTTTAGTTCACCCTGGAGAGATCGGAATTTTTGTAGATATCCTTAAGGAGAAAAAGGATTTAGTTAGCAATATGATGATATCCGTTAAACCGGCAGATCCACCTGATTCTTTTAAATATATTCAGAAAAAAATAAGAGGGACTAAACTAACAACTGAAGAAATCAATAGTATAATTCACGATACAGTCTCTGGTTCTTTATCAAGAATCGATTTAGCAGCATTTATAACGGCGGTGTCTATAAATGGCATGGATAAGGAAGAGATGACAGCTTTGACTTATGCTGAAGCAAGAAGTGGAGAGCTTTTCGACTTCGGACCGGAAGTTTATGACAAGCATTCGACAGGTGGTGTGCCCGGAAATAAGGTTACGCTTATCATTGTTCCAATTGTCGCTGCTGCTGGGTTGATAATTCCAAAGTCATCGACAAGAGCTATAACTTCTCCGTCTGGAACTGCTGATTCTATGGAAGTTCTGGCTCCTATTGCTTTTGACGCTGAAAAATTGAAAAGCATTGTATCGAAAGAAAAAGCGTGCATTATTTGGGGTGGAGCTCTAAATACTTCACCTGCAGATAATATATTGATCGAAATTGAACGCCCACTTCACATGGATCCAGTAGGACTTATGATTCCATCTATTCTTACTAAAAAGCTTTCTCTTGGTGTTAGAAAGCTCGTATTAGATATTCCCGTTGGCGAGGGAACAAAGTTTCCTACTCCCGATAATGGGAAGCAGTTTGCATTTTTATTTAAAGAAATTGCAAAAAATGTGGGGATTGAAGCGGAGTGTGCCCTAACTCTTGCCCATCAACCAATTGGTCACGCAGTTGGTCCAGGATTAGAAGCAAAAGAAGCGTTAACCTTACTTATGGATTACTCTGCAGGTCCTAATTCTTTAATTGAGAAATCAACTGATTTAGCGGGTATATTACTTGAAATGGGTGGAAAGGCTCAGAAAGGAAAAGGTCAAAGCTTAGCCAAAGAGATATTGCGTTCTGGTAAGGCTTATGAGAAAATGAAAAGAATAATCGAAGTTCAAGGAGGAAACCCAGAATTAAAACCCAAAGATATTAAACTTGGTCCCCATTTTAAAGAATTTTTTGCTATTAAAGCAGGACATATAACTGAAGTAAATAACGCAATTATTAACCGTATAGCTAAAGCTACTGGTTGCCCTCATTCAAAACTTTCTGGTGTTGAGATTTTTAAAAAGCAAGGAGCAAGAATAAAGGAAGGAGATTTAATCTTTAAAATTCATTCTGATAGTAAAAGCAAATTAAAAAAAGCCGAGAAAATATATAATTCGACCGGTGGGCCCATCATTTTAGGAGGTATGATGATAGAAAGGATATAATTTTTATTTTAACATCATACTAGAAAAGCTATATATACTAAAAACTCAAATTATTACACATTAAGTATAGTGAACCTAATAAAATTTACAAGTTAGAAAAAATACGTTAAAGATTTGATTTTTTTTGGTAAAATCTAAATTAATTGAGATAATTATACACGAGGAAAGATGTACAGGATGTAGAATCTGTCAATTAATCTGTTCTTCCATATATAAAAATAAATATTCCCCTACTGAAGCCTTTATTCAAATTGTTGATGCCTACGAACTGATCCCAAAAATCTCGTTCTTGGATGGATGTACTCACTGTGGGCAATGTGTAAATTATTGTCTGTATGGCGCTTTAGAACTCAAGGAGGGTGAGGAATAACGGATTGGTTTGGTTACACTGGAAATATACTTGACATTAATTTAACGGAAAATAGAATATCAGTTATTAAAGAAGATATCAGGGACCTTAAAAGGTTCATTGGCGGATTTGGAATGAATTGTAAACTTTTTGCTGATCGATTCAAACCATTAACGGATCCCTTTTCATCAAAAAATTTAATAATATTTGGAACTGGCCCTTTAGTAGGAACTATTGTTCCTGGTTCTTCTCGAACCGTTGCAATTTCAAAATTTCCAGCGACCGGAGCCGTTGCTAATTCTTGCGGAAGTATGAGTTTTGCGTTTAACTTGAAGCAAGCGGGATTTGATCATATAATTATAACTGGAAAATCAGAAAAACCAGTATATTTACATATATCTGATGATCATGTTGAATTAAGTAAAGCTAAAGTAATATGGGGTAAAGATATTGTTGAAACAACTAACTTTTTAAAGAAGAAACATGGTTCAAGTGGCGTAATTGCTATTGGACAAGCGGGAGAAAAACTTGTTAAATCTTCGATGACGCTAATAGATAAAACCTCAACTTTAGGGCGTGGTGGACTTGGAGCAATTATGGGGTCGAAAAACCTTAAAGCTATTTTGACTCAAGGAACAAAAGGGATTCCAATAGCAGAACTAAAAAAGTTTAATAAATTGTATAAAAATTTAATTGAGCGCATTCGTAAATATCCTCATAGAGATTCGTGGATTGAATTAGGTATGTTAAGAAGTTTGCCAGTTGGCATGTTATTAACCGCAAAAGGGCAAAAGAAAAAAGCTCGCCAATGTAGCGATAGGATGTACTTAAAAAAAATGAAAAAAAGACGTATTGCTTGTCCATCTTGTCCTATGGCCGATAAAGATATTCTTGAAATACGTGAAGGAGAATATAGCGGATTGATTAATTATACATCCTCAATAATTAACCCTTTAATGATGTTTATCGTTGATGGGTTAGACACATACGACCAAGCAATAAAAGCCTTTGATCTAATAAGTAGATATGGGTTGGACTCATTAACTATGACAGCGCTATTCGAATTTATAAGTAAAATGAATGAAATAGATCTTCTCACTAATGAAGAACTAGGTTTCGAGTGGAAGCGGGATTATAAGACTTTTAATCATTTAATTGAGATAACAGCAAAAAGAGAAGGATTCGGGGATATATTAGCAGATGGGTGGAAAAAATTGGCTGAGCAAAATAAAACGTTTTCAAACGAAATGCTTACGGTGAAAGGTTTGGATGTAATATTCGAACCTAGGTTTTTGAGATTAGGAACAATGGAATTTGAACAAGTAGTAAATCCTAAAGGCGCTCATGTAGCTTCGGGTGGATCACCGACTTATGTTGGCGCTGGGGGAACACTAGATAAGATGAAAAGTCATTTTAACAGGATGGGTATTCCCGAAACCGCTTTTTCTAGAATATTTGATCCCCCCAAAAAAGGAATGGGCGTAAATGTTGGACGACTAACCAGATACTCTGAAGATTGGTACACTGTTCTAACATCTCTAGGGTTGTGTGCTAGAGCTCAAATGAATAGATTTTTCAGTTTAGATTTAGTAACCGATTTATACAATTTAATTACTGGATTCAATTTACATCAAGAAGAATTGAGATTATCGGCTGAACGTTCTTGGAATTTATTGAAGTTAATGAATTTAAAGGAAGGTTTTTCTCGAAAGGACGATAAATTCCCTAATGGATGGTTTAAACCATTAAAAATGGGCGAAAATGTACTTAAATTTCAAGATTTCTACGGAGAAGTAATTATTACTCAAGATATTGCCAATGAATTATTAGACGATTATTACGACGAACGAGGCTGGGATAAACAAAATAGTTACCCCACAATAAGTAAAATTAAAGCGCTGGCTTTAGAGAAATATTTTTAGAATTATAATAATTCTTTTTTTATAAAATAATGAAATTAGAAACTTAATGTATTAAAATAAAAAATTTAAATAACTAAACCAAATTTCGAGAATTAATGGAATTATCTCCAAAATTAATTAGTAAAAATTACAAAAACAAGAAGTTAGATAAAATTTCAGCGATAAATCAATTAATATCGATTATAGACAATAGTGATCATTTAGATACAAGAATTGAAAGCATTAAAACCCTATCTCAGATTGATGCTAAATCTAACGATGTTTTCAAACTATTAGAAAATTTACTAATTTCAGATTCTCATGAATCTATAAGATTTAATTCAATTAATGCAATAGAAAAGTTATTTTTGGATAATGCTCTTGAGCCAATGAGATGGGCTTTGAAACATGAAGAATCCCTAAAATGTTTGTTAGCAATCTCAAAGATATTAGGAAAAATTGATACTCCTCAATCAAAATCCTTGTTAATTTATAAAATAAAAAAAATAAAAAATGAGAAAATAATTGAAAATTTAAATCTCTTATTCAAAAAAAGGGATATTGAAAGTTTTTCGAGTTTTGAACTCTCAAGAATTATCGAGAATTATTTTATTGTAGCCGATCTGGAAAAAAGATTTGGCCAAATTAATTTTAAGGTAAAAGAAGGTCTAATTTTTGAATTAGATTTATCCAATGTTAGTAGTCACGTTTTTGGATGGACAATTTTGAACAAATTTCCTGATTTTATGGAATTTTTAACATCATTAGAAATTCTAGATTTAAAATTTAATAGACTTACTCTGATACCTAAAACTATTGGCTTTTTAACTTCAACAATTCACTTAGATTTGAGTTATAATAAAATTAAATCAATTCCTCACTCTATTGGTTTATTAACGACCTTAAATGAGTTGAATTTGAGATATAATAAATTGAAAAGTTTACCAGTTTCTATTGGTTCTTTAAAATCGTTAAAACATCTAGATTTAAGAGCTAATGAATTAACTTTTTTGCCAAAAACACTAAAGAATATATCGAAGTTAGAAGTCTTAGATTTGCACGGAAACAATCTAAGCAAATTAAAGGGTTCTTTCAAGGGAATGACTTCTCTTAAACAATTAGATTTGGGATTGAACAATATAGAAAAACTTCCTAAATGGGTAAAGCCACTTAAATTTCTTAAAAAATTGGGTTTGGGAGGAAATAAATTGACATCACTTCCTTCTTGGCTTGGGTCGCTGCAATCATTAGAAATATTACAATTATTTGATAATAAGTTGATTGAACTTCCTGAATCAATTGGTAAAATTTCTACGCTTAAAGAATTGACTCTGTGGAATAATAATTTAACTTCTTTACCTAAGTCGTTTAGCTCCTTAATTAATTTAAAAGTTTTAAATTTAAGTTGGAATCGCTTTGAAATTTTACCCGATTGTGTAGGGTCTATTAAATCTCTTGAAATATTGAGTTTATGGGGGAATAAATTGAAAAAACTTCCCGAATCTCTTGAAAATCTTAAATCATTGAAAATTCTAGATTTAAACTTTAATAGTATTGAAGAAACACCCGATTTTTTGGGTAAATTAGAAAAAAATGGCTTAATAATTTATAAATAGTTGAGGGATTTACATTACGAGACGCACACCGACTAAGATTTTTGACGAATTTAATAAAAAAATAATAGATAAATCGTCAGCATTTAAACAACTAATCGCATTAATAGAAAATAGTACAAAAGTTAAAGACCGCTACGAAAGCCTTCAAATTTTAAGAAGTATTGGGGATAATTTTGAAAATACTGGCGTAAAGAAGGAGGAGATTTTTAGTTTCTTCGAAAATTTACTTATTTCGGATTCAGATGAAAAAATCAGAAACGAAGCCGCTCTTATTTTACAGTATAATTTTAAAGATAAAGCTCTGATCCCACTAAGATGGACCCTTCATCACGAAGAATCTCAAACTTGTTTGTATACAATTTTTGATTCGTTAATCGGTATAATTAACGACTTAGAAAGTAGAAACGAACGCATTACAAAACTAATCTTGATTCACGAGATAAAACAAATCGATGATAAAGATTTTAAAATTGGCTTTGAGACTTTAAGTTTTGCCAAGGGCGCAAAGCAATTTACTCGTATGGAATTAGCTGATATTTTAATTAATTATTTCACATTGGTTTACTTGAAAAAGACTTATTGGAGATTGAAGTATACTATTGCCCGTTGTAAAATCGTGGAGTTAGATTTTATATTTAAAGGTTTAACAAAATTACCTATTGCTATTAAATACCTTACTTCTCTCAAAAAACTGACTTTAAGATATAATCAAATAACAGAACTTCCAGAGTGGATTAGCACTTTAATTTCGTTAGAATACCTTAATTTAAATGTAAATAATTTAAATAAACTTCCTGAGAATATAGGTTTGCTTTCTAAGCTTAAAGAATTATTACTTTGGAAGAATGAACTCCAAAATCTTCCAACCTCAATCTGTTCCTTAATCTCATTAGAACAATTAAATTTAAGACTAAACCAGCTTATACTATTACCTAACGATTTTGGAAATTTAATTAACTTAAAAGATTTAAATCTTCACGACAACAAACTAACAAAAATTCCGGATTCTATTTTATCCCTAAAATCATTAATAACCTTGAATTTGAGTTGGAATTTATTGACTAGCATTCCTTCCTCATTAGATAATCTATCATCTCTAAAATCATTAGATCTTGAAAGAAACGAGTTAGTAAACGTTCCAAACTCAATAGGTTCACTTAATTCCCTAGAAATATTAAATTTAGGCGATAATCAGTTAGAAACGATTCCAGGTACAATTGGAAATTTAAAAAATTTAAAGATTTTAAACTTATCTAGGAACAAATTAACTAAACTTCCAGAATCCCTTAATTCTCTTGATTTTTTAGAAGAATTATATTTAACAGAAAATAACCTTAAAATTTACCCATCTTTTTTGAAAAAATTAGAAGAAAAGGGGCTTCAGGTTTATATTTAAAAAATAGATTTTTTTCTTTACTGAGAATTATAAAGCTTTTTAATTTCATCAATTGTAGTTATATCCTCTGGACCTTTTTCTGGTCGAAATCTCTGGAAAACGGGGAATCTCAGGGAGTATCCTAAAGTAGAAAACTTCTCGCTAACAGTGATCTCGTCACCAATAATTTCAACTACAACTTCTGGATTAAACCAAATCTCTGGAATATCTTCACAAATAACATTATTAGGTTTTTTTTTTTCCTTATGTTGTTCCATATCTTTTGTTAAGGATTCTGATAATTCGTCAGTTAACCCTGAGAAGAATCGAGTAAAAGCAATATAATTATTATCCACAGGATCAAATACAGCGCCAATATATGTTCCATAAACGCCTGTTCTCCGACCCTTGCCATGGAAAGCACCAACTAATACTACATCTATAGAATCCTTTAACTTGCCTCCTTCCAAACCCTTTAACTTAATCCAGAGAAAACCACGGTTCCCTGCTTGATATATAGACTCCACTTTAATAGATTTTGCAATAATTCCTTCAGTTCCATTATTTCGTGCTTCATTAAAAAACTCTAATAATTCTTCTGTTGTATTTATTAAAACGGATTTAACTAAATGTATCTCATCCCTTTCCTTCACAATTTCCTCTAATTTTTTACGTCGTTCAAGGAATGGTTTTTCTATATAGGATTCGTCTTCAATTTTTAGCAAATCAAATAAAAATAAGCTGACAGGAACTTCTTTTAAAACATCTTCGATGTCATATTTTCTCCTTCTTTTACTTAAAACTTGAAAGGGAAGCATTTTTTCATAAAAAGCATCCATAGCAACAACTTCACCTTCAATAATAACATTACTTACTTTCACATTTTCACGTACAATTTGACAAACATCTGGATATTGTTTAGATATCTCAAGTAATCGCCGTGAAAAGAGTAAAACATTATCTCCGCGCTTGTGAATTTGTAATCTCTCTCCATCTAATTTATATTCTGCTACTAAAGGTGAACCTGTTTTTTCAATGATCTCTCCATAAGGAATCCGCGAGGCAAGCATACTTCGAATTGGAACGCCATAACTAATAGTAATCTTTTTTACTTCTTCTATACCGTTTTCTGCTAAAATTTTTGTAATATCTCCTAAATCAGGATGCAAATTATAGGCTTTTTCAATTAATTCTCTATTCTTTTTAACGCCAGTAAACCCTAAGGCTAACCCATCAATAATAGTTAAAGTTGATACGCCTACTCTTAGAGTTGATGTAATTATGCGTAATAGATATTTAATCTCTAAAGGAGAACTTTTACTCATTAAGCCTCTTAAAATTCCTAGTTTCACATCCTGCGATCCTACTCCTTTACTTATGGCAATTTTCTGTAAAGCAGAATATAATTCAGAAATCTCTAATAAAGATTCCAATTCACTAAGTTTATTTTCAAAATCAAATAGAGATTTCTGCTTTTTCTTTTTTGTTAATACTAATTCAGCAGTAGCCCCAATATCTCCAATTTTTATTAGAACTTCTTTTATTTTTTTTTTTTCGATCCCAGAATGTAAAGATAGCGCCTCAATTATCATTTTTTCTGCAAGACCGATTTTTGGAAATTGTTTTATATTCGAAACTAATTGACCTTGCAACAAATAGATTATTTTATCTAATTCCTTAAAATCTTTATTCTTTTTTATATTTTCAAAAAAAGTTGACAAGATATCAATCATTTCAAGCCTTTTTGGAGTTGCCTCTAAATCAGAAAATAAAACTGCTAATGTTTTGAATTTCATAATTTTACAAAATTATTTTTTTAAAAATTATAAATATAACACTGAGAATTGAAACTCTTATTCTTAATAATAATAAAGAAAATAGCTTAAAATTTAAATTCCAATATTAAAAATTAGGAAAAAAAGAATTATATTAATTTTGAAAGTTCTACAAATTTCTTTTGTATTTCAGTTTTAATTTTTGTAGAGATGCCTGAAAAAGAATCTACTGTAAATTTAATCTTACCTTCGACAATTGAGAATTCACATACTCTTCCATCCATATGTTCGACGGAATAACTCCCATCTTCTTTTACTGAAATCCAAATATCATCGTAGTGATCTAAAATCCCCATTAACACAAATCCTATTTTAGCCTGGATGGAAAGACCTAACGCAGGTTTAGAGGCAACTTTGGCTTCTGGTGAAGAAACTTGTGTAGTAGATATTGATGGCTTTACTGTTGGTTTGCTTTCTAAAACAGGATCTGGCTTAGTGTCATATTCAGAAGCAAATTTCATTTCTGTTTTTACAACTTTAGGAGTTTCTTGTTCGATTACTGGTTCGGGTTTAGATACAATCTTAGGTTCAGGTTTAGATACAATCTTAGGTTCAGGTTTAAATACAATCTTAGGTTCAGGTTTCACTTTTGCAACGGGTTCTACAATTTCTTTTAATTCAAAGGTTATCATAAAATTAGTTAATTCCTTATACTCTCGATTTAATAAAGTCTGAAGTTCATCATTTAATTCATCGTTTTCAAGAACTCTACCAATTTTTCTTTGATCAATTTCTTTTAAATCTCTAATATCTCTTCCGATTATGCTTTTACCGATAGTAAATCCATGTCCTCTTAATGATTGTGCTTGTCTAAGTGCAGTTCTTCTTGAAACTAAACCCTGTTTTGCCCCATACCATAAATAAAGAGAGGAAGTCCCCTCATCTAAGATGATAATATTGCTTTCAGCTGTGAGACTGTCTTTACTCCATTTTATAGGCTCACTTACTCCACCTTCTAAAACTTGAAACATAATAGCGTATTGCATTTTAAAAAACACTTAATCTCTATCTTCTATAAATAATATTATAAAATTAATAGATTTCATACATTTAATAATTGAGTTTTTTGACTTGCTTTTATAAATGGTAAAAAAAAAAGATAATTTGAAAGACAATAAGTCTCTAGAAAATCTGTGAATGAGAGGTTAAAAGAAAAAAAATAAATGTTATAGCATAGTTATATAAAATATTAAATTATTAAGAAATTGCTACCAAATAGTCTATTAAAAAAAAGGTAATCGAGATGGAATTAGAAAAGTTATTTAGAGAAAATCTTCGAAATTATAACGCTTATGAACCAGAAGAAAAACCGGAAGGAGACGGCTGGGTAAAATTAAACACAACTGAAAATGCATACCCCCCAATCCAAGAAATACTAGATGATTTAAAATTAGCTATAGAAAATAAAGATTTATTACGAAAATACCCCGATTCGTTAGCTCTTGAGGTTCGTAAAGCGGTTTTAAATCAACTATTGAGAGATAAAGATACATTAACTAATAGAAATACAGTTTTTGTAGGAAATGGTTCCAGCGATATTTTAGATGTAATTTTCAAAGTATTTGTTAATCTTGGAGATGAGGTTATTATATTCTATCCCACTTTTGGATTATATAAAGTTTTAGCTAATCTTTATGGTGCAAAAATCACCGAGATTAAATTAGATGACAATTTTATGATACCAGAAAGTGTCTATAACCAAAAAGGAAAATTACTCTTTATAAATTCACCGAACGATCCTAACGGGAAGTCATATGATAATGATACTATTCTTAAAATTTGCCATAATTTTCCTGGAATTGTTGTAGTGGATGAAACTTACGCCGATTTCTCAGAATATACGTGTTTACCATTACTGAAAAATGTAAAAAATCTAATTGTTTGCAGATCTTTCTCAAAAGCTTTCTCCCTTGCTTCCTTAAGAATTGGATACGCTTTAGCTGATGCTTCTATAGTTAAAGAAATGAACCGAGTAAAATTACCCTTTAATACAAACTATATCGCACAACATGCAGCACTATCTTGTATAAAACATAGAAATAAAGTATACGATCAAAATAAGAAGATAATCATAGAAAGAAAAAGAATGTCAGAAATACTTAATAAATATACAGGTATCAGTGTGCTACCCTCAGACGCGAATTTTATCTTTATTAAATTTGATGATAAATCAACTACTTTAAAAATTTTATGGGATTTAAAAGATATCAAAATCTTAGTACGACACTTCAGTAAGCCGGACCTTTATAACTATATTAGAATAACTATTGGAACAGAAGAAGAAAATAACAAGTTCTTACAAGCATTTAATACCGTTGCTGAGAAATATTTATAATCTTTACTTAGATTTCCAAACTTTTTTATTTCCAAACATCAATTATTACTTATTAGATTTTATTAATTTAACATTTTTGGCGGAGTTGGTAAAACATTTTTAAAGGAGTTAATAGTAAAACATTAACATGTAAAAATTGTGGTTATCAAATTGTAAAACCATATCCAGAAGACCAACTTTGTCCCAGATGTAAAAAATTCTTATCAGATTTGTATGAACACATCGATTCCGAAATTAATGAGTCGAAAAAGCTTAACCCTCAACTATTTAAATCCAAAACCGCAACAGCTTCCTCAAAATTAAAAGGTAAAGTTAGAGTAAAGCAAGCAGCAACTAAATTTTCTTTAGACGACGAAAAGATTATATTAAAAGGGGGAGGAAAAGAGGGGGAAGGAGAATACATACAATTCTGTGGAATAACCTCGGTAGAGAGAACTCCCTTATTTGCAAGTAATAATAAATTACATTATTTATTAGAATTATCAAATAACTTAGATTTCATAGCTACTAGTATTTTAGGTGGAGACCTTGACAAAATGCTCCTCAAATCCGAAAATAACGAAGATGTAAAGTGCCAATTCTTCGAAAAGAATAACATCATATATTTAATTTATGGTGTTTTTCCCGATAAAAAAGGAAAGTGGTTTCTCGAACAAATGGCGAAGTATTATTCAGAACTAGTACGGGGTAAAGACGTTAACAATTTAACAAAAATAGAAAAATTTTACATTGATGATAAGTTTAAGGGTTATCTTATTTTTATCTTAAAGGAATATTTACAATTACAAGATGTATTTTCAGACCAAGAAATTCCATATTTAGAGGATTGGATAAGAATTGATTACATTGGATTGTCATCAATGTCGATTGGTGTAATTTCGCTCTTACTTGATGAAGAAGGTCAATTGAATGTAAAAGTACCGGGAGAATTTGAGAATCTAGAGGAAGAGATGGAAATGAAAGAATCGCTACTAACTGCCAAAATCGAGGCAATTGCTGCGAATACGTTAGGAAACACTGGTGCGTATCCTCGCTGGATCGCTGTTAAATTAGGGTTTCAAAAGTATCGATTTTTAACTTTTAGAAAATATCAAAATGACTATTTCCTTTCTGCCTTATCTGAAGGAAATTTAAGGAAGATTGAAAATATAGAAGCCCAAATAGAACCAATTTTGTATCATGGCATCAGTACGCCCTTTTCGGGAAACTTAAGACCTTTCAATAGACTAAAAGCTACAATTAAAGATTTGTTTAAGAAAGTTCCTAAACGCAAATTTACTTAAATCTTTTATTTTTTGATCATCTTTAATTAATAAATCAGTGTACAAACATTTAATAATAAATATTATCGCATAATGGAGTTAAAGCCTCAAACTATATTTGAAGAATACTGTAATAATCTCTTAGATAAATCTTCTGCCACTAATTTGTTGATTTCTATCATTGAGAACTACGAGGAAGATATAATTAGAGCAGATTCTATTAATATCTTAGGTAAAATAAATTTAAAAGATGAGAATTTATTCAATTTCTTCGAAAACCTGTTACTTTCTGATTCAAATGAGATTGTAAGGAACGCGTCTGCCAATTATATTGGTAAAAATTATCTCAATAATACTTTAACTCTATTTAAATGGGTGATTCAGCATGAAACTTCTTATAATTGCTTAATTACTGTAATAAAATATTTAGTAGAAATGAATTCTCGCGAATCAAAATTAATTTTAATTGAACAAGTGAAAAAAATTAAAAAAATTCAATATTTGAGTATTGAAAAAGGCTTTGAGAATAAAAAGTATAAAAAAGCTCTAAAAGCTCTGCTCAAAACAAATAGAATTAAAACTTTTACTTCTATACAAATAGCTGAAATTTTAATTAATTATTTAACTGTAAAACACCTAATAGAAAAAATTTCTAATGTATATTTTGAACTAGACCCTAAAACATTACTGATTGAAAAATTAGATTTATCAGATTATCTTGAATTTGAAGTTAAAGGCACTCCATGGGGCTGGAAAAACAACATTCGTGAAATTTCTGAGATATCAGGTTTGCACAATTTAAATCATTTAAAAAGATTGGATCTTTCAAATAATCAAATTAAAAGCGTAAAAGGATTGATTAAACTAAAAAATTTGACTCATCTAATAATATCAAACAATAAAATTAGCGATTTAGTGAATCTAAAATACCTCAAACAATTACCAAAACTCCAGTATTTAGATTTATGCGGCAATTCTATTGTGGCGGTTGTCAAAAACGATGATTTCAATCCAAATATAAGAGTTTTATTAAAAAGATATGTAAAATAAAGTTTGAAAATAAAAGAAAAAAGAAGTTATATTTTATTCGATTAAAGCAGTCTTTCCGGTACCCCAAACTCCAAGGGCTACTCCCAATTCCTTGTGTTCTTTAGCATACTCCTTTACACTTATTCCTTGCATTACAGCATGAATTGCTTGCCTAAATGCTTTTGCCCCTGATATTGGACCATCTGGGTGGCTATGAATTCCGCCTCCACTTCCTATTAAAATATCTGTACCTGCTTCTTTCATGGTTTTTTCGACCATTCCCTGCGTGATTCCTCCACTAGGCATAGGTAGAGTTGGCAAAATATGTTGAAAAGGAAATCTAAGAGCTTTTAAATTTGATTCGTACCTTTCATCCAATATCTCTGCCTTACCATACGGTGCAGGAATGACAACCGTATCAGCCCCACACATTCTTGGAAATTTAGCAAGAGTTAACATGCTTGTTAATCCTGTCCAATGACCACCAAAATATGCGCCTGCAAAGTCCATGTGTCCTAAGATTGGTACTTTTATCGAAGGATCTTCAGCAACAGCTCTTAATGCTTCGAAACCAGCTGTGAGATAATTTATCATTAGAGCGTTTGCGCCCATTTCGATCATTTTATCTGCGTATTCAAACATTTCTGGGAATTTACTAGTGATATTTATTGTATATAGCGTCTTCTCTCCTTTATCAGAATCTGCTCTATCGATACTTTCCATAACTGCGCTAATTCTATCTTCCAAAGTGTTAAACGATGGGTTTGAAATTAACTCGTCGTCTTTTACGACATCACAGCCTCCAACTGCAGCTTGATATACTAAGTCCGCTGCGACGTCACATGTATGTCCCGTACATGGTTTTACCATATTATTTAACAATGGTCTTTCGGGCACTTTCAAGAGTTTTCTGAGCCCATCAATTCCAAATTTTGGACCCTTGAAATCTTTTAAATATTCTTTTGGAAACGCGAGATCTACTAATTTCAGTCCATGTGTAATACTAATGTTACCAATAACTGAAGTAAGAAGCATTGGAATTCCATCTCCCTTAATATTTATTATTGGGAAACCAATCTGAACGAAGTATAATCGTTCCTTAACGTCCTTTGGAATCACATATTCGTAGTGCGGTATTTCATAGACACCTAATACCCGAGCTACGTGATTTTTTCTCACTTCTTCAGTTTCAGCCGGTACTCGAACCCAAGTTCCTGTCGATTGTTCAATTGCCGCAAATCGGGATAAATAATTCACATTCATTCCTTTTGGTCGCTTGATGATATAACTTGCGATAATATATTTCTCTAAATCAATACCATCTAAACCTATTGCTTCTGGTGTATCTAAATATTTTTCTGTACTATACATAATACATCAAAAATAATAATTGATTAACATTGAAAAATTTATTTATAAGTGTATTATTAGGATAAAAAAAAATAAAAAATAAATAAAATTTTTATATAAATTTAATCTTCCGCTTTAACTGCTGATTTTAAGTTAAGATATGCGTTTTCGAGGACAGTTAAGTATTCTAATAAAACTTGATCAGCTTTTGATTTCTTCTCGTATTCAGCTTTAATGACGTTCAATAAATATTTTGGAAATATTTTTTCTATGAAAAAGTCTGATACTAACGCGTAATATTCGTTGTTTCTATCGTCTTGGAATACTTGAATTATTTGCCTTTCCCATAATATTTTCAAAACTTCGTCAATGTCGTCAACGCCCTTCTTTTTCAGTTTTTCAAGATCGTTTTTAGTAACAATCGCAGTCCGTAACAATCGCAAAGTCTCGTAAACTTGAGGATTTATGATAATTTCTATGACTCTTAGGTTGTCTTGTTCAGAAGGACGATAATTTTGGAAAAATTTCTTAGTTTCAGTTCTATAGTCTGAGGCCAATTGAGAAGGCAACCCTTTATCGGCAGGATCTTTGAGTAATTGAACTGGAGGAACTCGCAACATTAAAATGTCATTTGTAAGAAAAATCAATTCAGAGGGCATCCCCTTTACTGAAGTTTCTTTAATAAGCTCCCTTTTAATCAATTCAATTAAAACGCCTTCTAAATCGACAAATCCTTGTCTATACTTGTCTTTTAACCAAACTATTAATTCTGATTTTGAGACTGCACCTTCTTCCCTTAGACGATTGATAATCATCCTTTTAATTTCATCTTGATAAGTAATAGCTAATCGTTGTTCGTTGTTTAAGGTTGGATACACTGACAATCTCCTGAAAAGCGAAGGTACAAGTTGTACATACCCTTCATCTTCAAGATTTTGTAAGATTATCCGTGATGCATCCGCTAAGCCTCCTTCGTACGCGTCAGGATCATCGTCCAGGTTTAAAAGCAATAGTATATAATACCCTTTTTCTGGTCCCGTGTAATATGAAGCAATGTTTAACGAACCAACCATTAAACTAATCATCCCCGATTCTCCACTATACTCGTGTGTACTGTACACTTGCATAAGCGTTTTATCCGTGATCACAATCTCTTCGGGATATTTCGCTAAAATTTCAGTACCGACTCGTTCGTCCCATTTCATAACAACTAATCCGACGGGCATTTAAAAAGCACCTCCTTTACCTTCACTAGATTCTGGTAATTTCTTTTTCTTCTTAGTATCAATTCCCAAGATTTCCTCTAACGATAAGCCAAGCATTTCCCATTTATCTCCTAATCTCTTTACAATAAACTCTTCCTTAGATGGATACAAAAGCGAGTCTGAGATAGATTTCTTTCCTTTTATGTCCTTGCTCATCTCTTTTACTTTCTTAACAAAAGTTGGTATTCTAGCCCTTTGAATCTGACGATAAGCTACTAAACTACCAGCTATAGCTATAATTCCAATTACAATCATCAAAAAGTAGAACATAGGAAAACCAGGAAATATTTCGACTAATTTAACGTCTATAAAGACAGTTACTTTTGTTTCAGTATAATTCGCCTTATTAATTGTAATTTCCCCAGGAATTTGTTCAGAAAAGATAAATGCTTCTGGAATTGCTGAATCAGGAATAATAACGGTATAAACACCATCATCATCGATATCAATGAAATCATATCTTACACGATCTAACATCAAATAAACTTCCGCATTTAATAGTGGCGTTTCATCAATAGGATCTGTTACAGAGATATCAAACGTTAAATCATTGCCTGATACGATTGAAATGATTTTATCAGCGTCTACTTCTATATCTCTTGGAATAATGTGAAGAAATATTATAGCATCTCTTTCTATGTAATTCGTTTCACCTAACTTGACTATTAATGTATAGGTAGCGATATCTAAAGATTCTGTGTCTAAATCTAATTCATAAATTCCATTACCCAAATCATTTAAACTAACCACTCCACTATCCACAACAATACCACTAACTTCTTTCTCCCAAATACATTCACGTACACCTACATCTGATAATCCGTCTCCAGTGGTCTCAATAGTATATTCAAAGTAAAAGGTTTTAGGTGTCCCAATATATACATCGAATGTTTCATATACTGCTGCTGAATCGTTTAGCCTTGTATTAATTTCCCCTATTGTTAAAGGAAGAAAAATTGATTTGCTTTCATAGTTTTGTTTGAATGC
>JAUWNA010000396.1 GCA_030612905.1 Promethearchaeota archaeon | reverse complement strand
TTTGCACACAACGTCTCTATTAACGATATATATAAAGAAATTAGAAAAAATGTAACTGATTTTGCAAGATATTCAAAATCTAAAATTGAATTAATTAAAAATATTGGTTACGAGCGCTCTAAAGTTAAACTCGATTCAATTTTAGTAAAAAGCCTTATAAAAAGTTTTGATATGTTAGGTATATCAACCCAAATTTGGCCAATTAGTGCTGCTGCTGCTCCATTGAGCAAGATACAGAAGGAGTTAGAGATAGATTTTGTCGTTGGTGGTTTAGGGATTGGAGGTTTTGCTCACGCCCCAAACGAATTTATCCAAATAAACTCAATTGTTAATACAAAACTTTCAATTTATTTATTTTTACAAAACTACGCAATGTTGTATAATAAAGAAAACAATTAATACGAATGAAACAGCCCACCAAATCCTCGAAGCTTAGTTTTAATTGCTTGTTGAGGACACATTTCCATGCAACAAAGACATGAGATACATGCTTTTCTCAAAAACTTAGGATACTCTCCACTTTTAAAATCTATGGCGTTTGCGGGGCACACTTCGAAACATTGACCACATTGTATGCATTTTTTTTTCTTTAAAATTGGAATCTTTTTAGTTACCTTGTATACTATGCTCCTGGTGATGAAGCTTGCGAATCGCGTCATAGTTTTTCCAGGTACTTTCAATTTTGGAGTTAATTTTCTAGCTTCTTCTAATGATAATCCTACAATTTCAATTTTATCAAGATCTCCTTCACCTAAACCTCTCTTATAAGCACTCTTTAAATGAGGAACGTGTTTAAGACCTTTAAACTCTCCTATTTCTAATGCTACAACATCTAACGCTAACTCGTCAGTTCCAACTAAAATTAAATCCCATTCCTTCATAGGTCCAGACACCGGACCCATTGTCCCTTGCATAACTCTGTGCAGATCATAAATAACTAAACGATTCTGTTTGTTTTTGACAACCCAAGAAAAATTGTCTGCTAACGCTTCCCCAAATTGCTCTGGGTTTCTACCTAATAGATGGTATTTTGCTTTTAAACCTCCCGGAATTATCCCCCAATAATTTTTTATAGCTCCCGTTATGGTGGCTTCTCCGTGAGTTTTTAACTTAGGTAAATTTATTAATAAGTCACATTCATTTACAGGATTTGATACGTAATAATCTTTTAATCTTAATGCTCCTTCGATAATATCGTGAACGGGGGTATCGTGCTCAAAATTTATGAATTTTATGCCTGCTTTTTCACAAACTTCAAGTAAACTAATTTTTTTAGCAATTTGTTCGGCAGAAATTTTAATTTGTCCGGGAGAATCTCCTATGCTAACATTCTCCATTGCCACTCCAATTTCTATTAGATATTTTATCACGCCTTCTACAAAAACGGGCTGAGTACAAGCATCTTTAGTCGCTCTCAATAAATTAGGTTTCAATAGAATGTTCTTACAACTAAGAATGTTGAAATTAAAATCTTTTTCAATCATCTTTATAGCTGCTACTATAGCATCTGGGATGCTTTCGTAATCGTTTACATTTACAATGCTTATTTTCGTAGACATATTATCCCTATATTTAAATATTAACTACAAAATTAAAATTTAACTTTTATACGATAAAAGCTGTAATTACAAAAAACAAAAAGCAATACAACTTTTTCTTTTGTAAAATATGTATCGGAAACAAATAATTTTTAAAAAGAAACTTCTATTATTATTATAATTTAAAACTTTTAACTTTTAAAAAACGGTAAAAATAAAATAGAAGGATAAATCTTGCTTATTTTTACTTCAAGTATGTATTAAAACGACAGAAATCAAACGAATGTGCGGAGAATAATGGTTGAAAGCGATTTAATGTTTAAAATATGTCTTTTTGGAGATGGAGGAGTTGGAAAAACTACTTTAATAGGTAGATATCTCACTGGAGTATTCAAAAGTAATCAAACAATTACTATTGGAGTTGACTTCCATGTCAAAAAGTTAGAAGTAGACGGCAAGAAAGTTTCTCTTCAGATCTGGGATTTTGCTGGTGAAACCCGCTTCAGATTTCTTTTACCAAGTTATGTAGTTGGTGCCTCGGGTGGAATATTTCTGTACGATATAACGAGATTTAGTAGTTTAAAAAATTTCCCCGATTGGATCGAGATTTTTAAAAAAGGATTCATTGGTAAACAAGATCAACAGTTACCTGTGATTATGGCAGGTAGTAAATTAGACTTAAACTATAAACGAGCTGTTTCTAGCAAAGAGGCTTTTGATATGGCGAAAACGAATAATCTTTACGGCTACATTGAATGTTCTGCTAAGGATGGAAGAAATGTGGAAGATATTTTTCATGAAATTACTAAATTAATGATGCATAGAGCGGGTATAATTTAGACTCTTCATTCTTTAAAAATTCTTAAAAGGGATTTTATAACTAAATTAGGAATTAAATTCTTATCAATAAGTTGAGAGCGAGTCGCTTTTTCTTGAATTTTTTTACCCTCGAGTTCAGTCGTAACTCCTGTTAATACGAGTATAGTCTTAATTCCGGCTCGATTTCCGGCTAAAATGTCTGTATTTAAACGGTCCCCGAATATCACTGATTTATCCGGTGATACTTTTGTATGGTTTAATATCATTTGAATCCCGTAAGGGTTGGGTTTACCAAAAATTTTTATAGGCTTTTTGTTAGTACATGTTTCTACTGCGTTTACCATCACTCCTGCTCCAGGAAGCAATCCATTCGCAGCAGGTAATGTTGAATCTGAATTTGTAGCGTAGAATTGAGCCTTACCTTCTAAAATACAATTCTGAGCGAACGCTAGTTTTTTGTAGTTGAATTCTCTATCTAAACCCACGATTACAAAATCAACGTTTTTATAGTTTGAAGAAAGGTTGACTATGGTATGACCTTTTACTGCTAATTCTTCCTTTAAACCAATTTCACCGATGACAAAAATAGTTGCATTTTGCTTTAGATTTGTAATTTCTTCCGATGTAATCGAGGCGCTAGTATAAAAATCAGAAGTTTTACTTGTAATATTTAAACCATTTAAACGGTCAACGTACAT
>JAUWNA010000375.1 GCA_030612905.1 Promethearchaeota archaeon | reverse complement strand
GCATTTGTAATTACTTGTTTCCGCAATTTCTTTAAATTCATTGAATAAATTTAGGTAATTTTCTTTCGTAGTGACACCTTCATAATGAAAGGTTGTTCCACTCTCCTTTGTTAAAGTTAAAGCCTCTTTAATAAAATCTTTAGGAGCTGGAAAAACACCCATAATCACTCGGTCAGCCCTAACCCCAGACTCACTCAGTTCAATAACTTCCTTCTTACTATCGCCATTAATTGGGACAATGATATCATCGAGATGATTAATTTTGATATTTTCAGTTAAAAATTTAAAGGATTCAAGGTTGAGTTCTATACTATATATTATTTTTGGCTTCGAATGTTTCGCGATTGGTAAAGAAAAGTATCCAATACCCGCGAACATGTCAATAATTACTTCATTTTCTTTTACTAATGATGCTAAAAATTTTCTTTCGTTCAGATTTCCCATACTAAACATTATCTTAGTAAAATCGAATCTATAGATAATTCCGTGTTCCTTATGTTCCACAATTGGATCATCTTCTCCTACTAAAAATACGATTTTTTCTGGTGTCCTATACTTTCCTTTAATTCTGCCCATGTTTAAATAAACGGACTTAGTACTTGGTAAAAGTTCCATATACTTTTTTGCAATAAGGATTTTTTTTTCCAGCAACAAGGGATTTAATTTTATTATTATTACTCTACCTATGACCTGAAACCCTCGGGGAAGTATGGACAACTCCTCGTCGCTTAGTATTTCTCTTAACTTTTCCTTGAAGTTATCTTTAAATCCCATAAATGTTCAAAATTGTCGATCAATAAATTGAAACTTGAACCAAATCAAGTTAAATTATTATATAATAGTATATCAAAGATATTATAATAATAGAAAAATTTCTATTATCTGAATTTAAAATATGATACTGAAAAATTAGTGGATAAAAAATGACAAGTTTAAATGATAAAGAATTTTTAGTCGACGAAAATAAAGTCTGGTTTACTGGAGGTTACTGGCCCGAAGGCGTTCCAAAACAACTTAAAGACGTAGAAGGGGTTGAGATAACTCCGCTGTGGAAGGGGTTTATCAAGTCTGCCGATGATTATGGAATATGGGATAATGATATTTGTATATTTGCTTATGGTCCATATATGGAAAGAGTTAAGCTAAGAAAATTATTCGAGTACGCAAAAAAATTTGGTACATTCCTTTATGATACTTTAAGTATCAGAAAAGGAGATGTCGTAGCAATTGATATTCCTAATTCTATAAATTTCGTTGTTGCCTATATGGGTTGTCAATATATTGGTGCAATTGTACAGGGCATCAACCCTACATACAAACCAATGGAGTTATTACATGCTCTAACTATGACGGATGCGAAAGTCTTAGTACTAATGGATATGTTATATATCGCTGGACCTTCTACCATCCTTCCAAAAACTAGCGTAAAGTATGTGATACCTTCGAATTTTGTAGATTTTTTCACTGCTGATAAAGAAACTATACAACAGCTTGGAGTTCCAAGCGCAAAAGATAAAATCCCTAGTGAAACAGAAGATTATAAGGTTTATTGGATGGACAAGATAATAGCCGAAACCGAACCAAAAGAAATTACTATCGATATAGACCCATGGACCGATCCTGCAGTATATCTTATGACTGGTGGAACAACGGGATTACCCAAAGTTGCTATGCTTAGTCATGCTAATCTCATCTCAAATTTGTATATGATTAAACCGTGGACCAATCTCAAACCTGGTATGTTAACAATTGGCAGTATTCCCTTCTTTCATTCGTTCGGCCTTACGTGCGTAATGAATGGAGCTTTATCTTTAGGGATGCAAATGCTTCTATTTCCAAAGCCCCCTTCAGACGATGTTTTGTCCGAGACAATAAAGAAAATTGATACGCCTCAAGGTATTATGTATACTGGCGTTGAAATGTTATTTAAGAGATTGACCGATTATGTAAATGAAGTGGGCGTTGAGGAGTATAAAAAGAAGTACGATTTTACGGAAAAACTAAAATATGCTACGCAAGGAGCAGGACCTCTCCACGATTATGTTCGCGTTCCTTTTGAAGAGATATTTTGCCCGATACGAGTTGGCTATGGTTTAACAGAATCATCTCCTGTATTAAGTATAGCACCATTTTGGGGTCCAAATAAGTCTGGAAAGTTAGGATTACCCGTCCCTGGTACCGATTGGGCGATTTTTGACTCCGAAAATTTTGAAGCTGGACCGATTTGCGACGGAACTCTTGAAAGAAACAATTTTGGCGTAGAACATACTGGTGAAATCTGTGTTGCTGGACCTCAAATTATGCTGGGTTATTTAGGAAAACAAAAAGAGCAAGAAGATAACCTCAAGATGTGGAACGGAAAGAGATGGTTACTCACGGGAGATATTGGATTTATGGACGAGCACGGTTTCTGTGAAATAAGAGATAGGAAGAAATCGTTAATTAAAGTTTCTGGCCATTCTGTGTACCCAAAAGAAGTCGAGGAATTAATGGGACAACATCCTGCGATAAATGAAGTTGCTGTAGCAGGATTGCCAGACGAAAGAACTGGTGAAAAGGTGAAAGCATGGGTTATATTGAAGAAAGGGTTTAAAGTTGGAAAGAACGTAGAAATCGACGACATTAAGAAGTGGTGTTTAGAAAACATGGCGAAATGGAAGAGCCCAAGACTAATTGAGGTTGCTCGAAAACTTCCCATGTCAATAACTGGAAAAGTACAGAGAAGAGAACTCCAAGAAAAAGATATAGCAAAAATGGAAAGCGGAAAAGAAATAAAAGGTTAATTTTAATACTATTTTTTTTTATATTACTCGTTTAAGCGTTTATATGTTTTTTTCATAATTTTATATATATTGGTGAATTCACCAAAAAGCTTGTCATATATAACTCTGTTTTCTGGATTTGGTTTAAAGATATTTGAATATTCGATTAATTCAGGGATTTGGTCCCAAGTAAGATATCCCAGCCCAACTGACGCGATAAATGCGGCTCCACGAGCATTTGCTTGTATTGGGTCTTTAACTTGTTTAATTGTCCTATTAAGAACATCGGCAAAAATCTGACACCAGATATTACTAGTTGCCCCACCACCAATTATGTTAAGCTCGGGCATTACAACGTCTTTTTTCGTCATTCCCGGATTTTCTTTCATTTTCCATTTTTG
>JAUWNA010000330.1 GCA_030612905.1 Promethearchaeota archaeon | reverse complement strand
TTGGGGTATGTCCAATCCTGAGGATATGCAGGACTTAACGCTTGAGATTGGGAAACAGGAGTTTGGAATTGCCCATAACACAGTTATGGTTCAAGGTGGAAACTACCCTTTGGTAATGACGCGTTGGCCGAAGGATAAAGTTCCTCACGATTATGAATTCTACGAACAATTAGGAATTAGTAAGTGGTGGATGAATTGGGAGTGCTGGGCACAAACTCAAGAAGAGTTAGATTATGTGGTTAATAGAATCAATAAAATGGCTGAGGATTTTAAGAAGAATAGAGCTAAAGACCCTGATAGCATGAAACCTCAGGAACTACATCCCAAGCAGATCGCGAGCAGATTGAAGAAACCTAATAAGATTGCGGTTCCGTACGCTTTTTGGGAAGCGGGATTTTTATTCATTACTTTCTATACTCCATGGAACGAATGCGCCCATTTTGCTGAAATGTATACTGCTGCTATGGAGAAGTATGGTTTCCCCCCAGTTATGTGGATCGCGAGCATTGAACATTGTAGACAAGCAATTTGTATGCCCATCATTTGTTTCGATAGCACCAAGCAATCGGATATCGAAAAGGTACAAGAGATGAATAGAGAAACAACAGAGTATGCGCTTAAACAAGGGTGGTTGAATTATAGACCCGATCCGTATATCCATGCCCCTCTTACATATAGTAAAGCAGGGATGTATTGGAAATATTTGAGAACGCTGAAGAAGATTTTTGATCCTAATATGATAATGCACCCTGGGAGGCTTGCTCTTCCATAACTGAGTAAGGAGGTAAAAAAAAATGGCTAAAACAGGAATGGAAAGATTAAAAGAATTGGAGAAGGAAATATATAAGTGTATCCACTGTAAAGCGTGTAGGTTTGCTTATTCGGGAGAGCCTAGTAGAGACGGAATAGGGGAATTTACCGGAAAGCAAGGTACAGTTCTTTACGAAGGTATGATTGACTCGTGTCCAGCTGGAATAGAATATGGATGGGAAGCGTTTTGGAACGCTGGCAAGATGTGGATAGCTAGATCGATATTAAGCGGAGATTTAGAATTTTCTGAAGAAGTAAGAGATGTTATTTTGCCCTGCATAACATGTGGTCAATGTTCTGCCCAATGCGAAAATAAGATCCCTACCGTAGATATTATCGAATCTTTACGGGCTGCCTTAATAGAATCAGGAGTACCTATGATCGAAAAACACGCATTGGTTGATAGATTAGTTAAAGAATTGAACAATCCATACGGTGGCAAAGCTGAAGAACGATTTAAATGGGCAAAAGATGCGGGTTTAGGAAAGTTCGTTAATAATAAAGGTGCAAAAGTTGGGTATTACGTTGGATGTACTGCTAGTTATCGTCAAATAGAAGTCGCTATAGCAACCGGAAAACTTTTCGAGAAATTAGGTATCAATTTTACTTTAATTGAAGAAGAAGTGTGTTGTGGAAGTCCTTTCTTTAGAATTGGTGCAGTAGAAACAGCACAGGAATTAATGAGAAAGAATCTTGAAAATTTTAAGGATTTAGAAATGGTTTATTTCTCGTGTGCTGGATGCTACAGAACGATAACGATTGATTATCCAAAGTGGATGGCAGAAGGTGAAAAACTTCCTTTTAAAACCTTACACGCGTTTGAATTAATAACTGACCTTATTCAAAAAGAGAAGATAAAGTTTAAAGCTAACAAGGAATTGAAGGGAAAAGTAATCACCTACCACGACCCATGTCATACAGGCAGGCATTTTGCGGTTGATATGGAACAGAATATGATCAAAGAATCTAAGAACTTAATGTTCGATATGAGGAAAGTTAATAAAATGATTGAAGAATGGTTCGATAAACCGCGAGTTATACTTAAAAAGCTAGAGGAAGATGTGGGACTCAAGTTTAACGAAATGTATCGAATAAAAATGAATTCTATGTGCTGTGGAGCTGGAGGAGGCGTTCGAGCAGGATACCCTGATTTTTCGATTAGAACAGCTAGTTTGAGATGCGACGAGGCTAACGCAGTAGGAGCAGACTTCTTGTTAACGGAGTGTCCCTTCTGTTGGAGGAATTTAGATGATGCGAATAACCTCTACAATCATGGTATGCAAGTTAAGGGCGTTTTACAATTGATTATCGAATATAATTTATTAGATATTATCGAAAAACCTACCGAAGCAGATTTTTTAGGTTAAAAAATATGAGCAATTCGCTCATTAAATTTTCTTTTTTTTATTTTATTTATGATTTTTTAAATAGATTTATTGATCTTTAATTCTAAGGTGTTTTATGCTAAGAAAAAGATCTTCGTCTTCCGATTCCCAATAGACTTCAATTTTTTTTACTCCATTTTTCCACAAAACAAAAGCGCGAGTGTGGCCATCCGTGAAAATTATTTCATCGTTTAAAAGTTTTACAGGGAGGGGCATAAGTTTTTTAATTCCGTATAGGCTCAAGTTTTTTGAAATTTTCGCAAGTTTCTCTTTATTTAGATATAATTGGCTTGGTTGGATCTTCTTTAACTCCATCAAGAATGTATCTACTATACTGCAGCACCTTACTAAAATT
This sequence comes from Promethearchaeota archaeon, assembly GCA_030612905.1. Taxonomy (GTDB): domain Archaea; phylum Asgardarchaeota; class Lokiarchaeia; order Sigyniarchaeales; family SOKP01; genus SOKP01. Next base: position 986 of record JAUWNA010000330.1, on the reverse strand, counting down.
TAATTCGTTGTTTAATTATAAAATTTCGAACAACTGAAATATAAACCAATTACAAAAAAATATATTCTAAAATTTTTATTATTATTATAACGTTTGCTGGGGTTTATTAATTGACTAATATAGAACACAAAACGGCCTATCCTTATATTACGGAATTTAAAAAAGAACCATTTAGATCTTTTGTTTTTGTTGAAAGAAGGGAAATTGGGAGTTTTTATATCAGTGATTATGAAAAGGTCTTAGGATTATATCAAACTTATAACAAAAGTTTGTTAAATGAACCCAATTTACTTTTAGAGAATATGTATTGGTTTCTCTTGTTAAGGAAATATCTCAAGCAAAAAGAGAACGATTATAGAGAAGAGTTTTTAGAATTTATAAAAAGTTGCGAAGTAGAAATTATTGAAAAAGATCAATTAGGTTTTAAAGCCTCTCCAAATTCTACTAAAAAACCTGATGTTTGGTCATCGTATTTTGCATTAGCAAGTTTAAAATTGTTAGGTGTTTTGAAGGAATATCTTTCTTCTAAGGGTCAGAATGAAAATATCAGAAAAATTAAAAACTTTATTTACGACCATAAAAAAAATAACGGATTTTTGCACTGTCTAGATAAAGAATGTGCAGAAGATAATAAAACTCCTAACGCTAAAACCCTATATTTCGTAATTGAGAGTTTGCTCCTTCTTGGTGTAGATGTTCGGTTATTCAAGGAGCAATTTCGTCATTATATTGACGATCGGAAAAAAGATACTTCCATTATTTTTAAGTTATTAAGTCTTAAATTCTTTGATTTAGATTTAGATGTAAAAGATAAAGAGATTCAATTTCTCTATTCATTTCAGAAGGATCACGGAGGATTTGGTTTAAGTCCTGAAAATGGGGAAATTTCTACTACTTTCTGGCTTGTAAATGTTCTAGATATATATTCATGGTTAATTGATTATAATCCCTCGAGGATTTATTCTTTTATCACAAAAAATTTAGAT
>JAUWNA010000445.1 GCA_030612905.1 Promethearchaeota archaeon | reverse complement strand
ATAAAAAGAGATATTCTTCTGACATAGAAACGATAATGAAATAGTATGAGTTTAAAACATTAATGATATTAAGTATTCCTTTTCTAATAATGTTTTTTTAAATAGGATATTTCACAAGTCATATTTAGAAAAAAAAATATTACAATAATAGGTGAACTAAAAATGAGTTTAGGTTTAAATTTTGAACATTATCCAAAAATTAACGCCAATTTAATGGAAAAATTAATTTCAATCTCTAAATCCAATAAAGACAAATGGGATCCTCCATTCTTTACTGATACTGAATCGTATATAGACATGGGAGCAATTCGCCAAGTGTCTAAAGAATTTCTGGATGAAAAAATAAAGAACATTATAGTTTTAGGAACAGGTGGCTCAATTCAAACTTTACTTGCATTAAGACATCTATCTAAAAAGAATCTATATTCTATTACAAGTTCTAGAGCTGTAGAATTAAAGCAGTGCCTTGATACAACAGATCCTGAGAATTCGGTTGTAATTCCGATCTCCAGAGGGGGCGAAACTTTAGATGTAAACTCTACTATAGGAATTTTCTTAAAATATAATTACAAATTTCTAGGGCTCTCTTCAAAGGGAACGATGCGTAAAATACTAGAGAAAATAGGTTGCCCCATTCTGGAGGTTCCTGATATCTCTGGTCGTTTTGCGGGATCGATCTCTAATGTTGGAATTGTCCCAGCTTTTCTATTAGGAGTTAATATCGAAGATTTTTTGAAAGGGTTAAACGATGCTTATAAAGAATTTATGGGTTTTGATGACAACCTAGCATTCCGTTTTTCAGCATTTCTTTATAATTTGTACAAAAAAGGTTATAAGATTGTATTTTCTATGCCGTATTCTCTGAATCTTGAAGGAAGCGTAGGATTGTTTGTACAAGAAACATCAGAAAGCACTGGGAAGAACGAAAAAGGAATAATTAGTGCTTATCAATCTGCTCCACTGTGCCAGCATTCAGTTTTAGAATATCTATTAGGTGGAACTAAGGGCGCTGTAGTCCCGGTATTGTGGACCATAAAAAACGAATTCCCAGATTTTAACTTAGATTCCTCAATAGAATTTGTAAACGGTCAAACTGCCCAAACCATAGTAAATTATCAAGCAGACGCTACTTTTCAAGCCCTAATAGAACAAGGAGTCCCGTCAGCTAAAATCTCAATTGAACGCTCTGACGAATATAACATAGGCAATCTAATCGCTTTTATTCAATCGACAATCTATTATTTATGTTTATTATTAGATGTAAACTGGTCAAACAATCCGAAAGTAGTTATAGGAAAACAAATTGCTAACAAAGCCTTAAAAAATAGAATTCCCCCTGAAGAAAGAGAAAAAATCAGAAAAGGACTGGCTGAACATAAGTTTCATCGAGATTTTTTTGGAATTAATTAATTTCTTCTTTTTTTCTAATTTTGTTAATAAACTCATTATACAATATATTAATAGCTTTATCGCAATTTTTTCTATCAATTATTGCGGTAAAATTCAATTCAGAAGACCCTTGTGCAATTGCTTTAATATTTATATTGCCATCTCCTAGCGATGTAAAGACCCTTCCAGCTATACCAGGTGTGTGAAGAACTCCCGCTCCAATGACGGCAACTAATGAGATATCGTTATCAATTTTAATCTTAAACCATTTTTTACCGAAAAAATCTGAATTTCTTAATAAAAAACTAACTTTCATTGAATCTTCAAATTCTATACCAAAAGTTATATTATTTTCTGAGGAACTCTGTGATATAAACACAATATTAACGTTATTATCTCCTAAAAGAGAAAAGATTTTAGAAGCAGTCCCCGTTAACGGAACCATCGTATCGCTTTCGACGGTCACCATTGAGAGTTTATATATTGAAGTAATAGCTTTAATTACTTTCTCGTCTTTTACGATTTCTTTCGTTATCGTTGTAAATTCGTCAGAATCAGGTTCGTTGAAAAATTTAATTTCAGAGGGAATATTCCCTTTTTCGTTAACATCAAGACATAATGGATGTAAGACTTTTGAACCAAAAAATGCAAGTTCTTTTGCCTCTTTGTAAGATATTCTCTTTAAGAGTTCTGTTTTTTCAGCGATTCTTGGGTCTGCGTTTAAAAAGCCCTTAACATTTTTCCAGTAAACTACTTTTAATTTAAAATTTTTCCTAAGACAGTATGCGATGATTGCCGCAGTTAAATCGCTTCCTCCTCTTCCGAATGTAGTAATTTTTTTATCTTTCGTAGAGCCATAAAATCCAGTTACACAGATAATTTCAATTAATTCAGATTGGAGCAACGGGCTTATTCGATTAGTCACCTTTATCTCAGTCTCGTCTAATAACGGGAGAGCTCTCCCAAAGTTATCGTCTGTAAGAAGAATCTCATCAGAAGAGATATATTCTGTTTTAAGTTTTCTTGATTTTAAATATTGGCTTAAAATATATGTGCTAAGTTTTTCTCCATAGGAAATAATTAAATCCTGAATTTCCATACTTGGCCGGATTAATTTAATTACCCCACCTATCTGTTTTAATTCGCTTATTTCTTTTTTTAAAAATTCAAATGTATTTTTAAATTCGCTTTCTTCATTGATAAGAATTTGATTAATCACTTTTTTATGGATATTAAAAATATCGTCAATAATGTAATCGCA
>JAUWNA010000104.1 GCA_030612905.1 Promethearchaeota archaeon | reverse complement strand
TCTCTCAATTTCATTTTTAACTCTTTTTTCTTTTGGACTTGATCCTTTTTATTCCGACACTTCAAATATTTACGTAACTGGAAATGATGTCGTAAAGAACTTTCAACTCGACGATTTTGACGGAGACGCTATTACAAATGGCAAATTAAAATTTGAGACTGGAGCGTTTTGGAAGACTACTCCTGACGATGTTGAGTTGCTCGTAGTGTACGAAGAAGGAAACCAAACGTTTCTCGAATACAGAGTTACAATGAGAAATAAGATTAACATCTTCACTAACGTTCGTTTGGGAGACGCCGTAGAAACCGATTTAAACGTAGTTCACGAAATAATCCCCGTTGGCACTTACAGGCACTTAGCTTTAAATGGCGAAACGAGAGTAGCATGGGACAGCGATTTAACTTGGTCTCATTACGATTTCGGCAACGTTCGAAGTCATAACATTGCAAACAATTTATTTTCAGGCGACCTTAAAGCCTCTTTTGACATCAATCCCGCTCCCTTACCGGATATTTTTACAGACGAAGACGGCCAAACAATAACGAAGGAGTTCGATTATATCGCTATAGACGCTTTATACGTTTCTGATTCTACCTGTGGGCTGCTAAGTACAGATTTACCAGAGATAGTTGGACTAACGCCAGCAGAATACGACCAAATCGAAAGAAGCGAACATAACGGCGGTGGTAAAGGGGGGACGATGACAGCAGATACTGATACAGATAAAACTTACGATCATTTATGGGACCCAGCCATTAGCCTCGGTCCTACGTTTTACGAAACCATTGAACCAGGACTTCTGCCTATGTCGGTTGGTGCGTCGTTAAATCCAACTACGAAATCAGGAGCCTTAATTTGGGATCCTAAAATGCGATCCGAATCGATGACCGATTGTCAATTCACGTATCAACTTGGAGCCTTATCTCCTTTGGTGTACCAATACTTCTCTACAATGACTTATTACGAACAAACTATTGTAGTTCAAGACCATCTTTATTGGGACGGAATATTCTTAAAATTAAGTTCCCATGTTGTTACAAACCTTGACGAGAGACAATCTATGACTCGCCCAGTTGCACTTCACGTGACAAATCGATACATTCAAGCTGAAATTACGATCGTTTTTAAACTGTTCACTTCGTTTACTATAACGCCGTTAGATGTAGACGAACCAGATTTAGAGCCTCCAGAAGAATATTATTGGGATTTAATCTGGACCACAATAGTTGATGGCTTTGGAGGCGGAAATGTGTACACTGAAGGTATGGATTTTAGTGGTTGGACGGGGATCGTTATTATTATTATCTGTATTATAGCTCTTATCGCAGCGATTTATATATTCGTACAGTATATTCTACCGTTTTTGCTACCGTCTTTGATGATTCGCATGGGCCTGAAATATAGTTAATTCTAAATGTCGTTGAGAATACGACTAAAAACTTTTTTTATTCTCAATTAAGTTTTTTCAATATTATGGTTTACAACGTTGGATTTCCCAGAGTTAGACAAACATAAAAAATAAAAAAGGAAGTGAAAAAATTGGCTATAAAAATATTCGGATTTAACCTAACGGAAACGAGTGCTTTACTGTTATTTATATCGGGAATGATCTTTGTCTTTGTAGGTGGATATGGAATATATCAAGTATTTCAAACTTACAATATAACAGATACGATTGCTATAGGGTTCTTGTTATTCTATGGATTAATTCTGCTATTTGGAGTGTATCTTGTCTTTAAAACGATTAAACATAGAGATAAGAGTTAAGTTTTAATCAAATTCTTTTTATTTTTTATAAAAATTACGATAAAAGTTTCAAAAATATGAGTTTAATAAAAAAGGTTGGAATAATAGCATTGGTTTCAGGAGCTATTGCAATTTCAATTTTTTATACTTTCATAATTTACCAGGTGATATAAATTTTGTTGAGAAAGATTAATAGAAAGGCTAAAAAAAGAGGTTTTACCTTAATTTTCTTATTTATATTTTTTATGTCATCGCAAGTTTTAATATTTTCTAGCCCTATATCCGCATCTGTGGAAGAAAGGGATATTTCTGTGGAATGGGGCGATAACGTTTTTCAAAATCTTCCTTATACCTATTCTGGGACTTTCTACGAAAATACCGATCCTACTGACGCTTGGGATACGGCAAAAATAGAGTTTACTTACATCCCTGACACTACGATTAACGACGAATATACTATAACCCAGGACTTCACCAATTACGAATCTAAATTTGCTCACGGAGAGCAAAACTTCACTTTTACAGAAGGTTCTGGTTCCGATTTCGATAATTTAGCTTCTAACGATAACAATTACGCTTCTTTTAATCACACGGGCGTAGGACATTACAACGCTACATATTCTTTTACAGAAGAACTTGACGGAACTGAAGGAGATGATATAGAATTTGTAGATATTGACGATTCTGGAACTGATTGTAGTGCTACGATTATTGGTGAATTAGATGGACATAATAAAGTTTTGGATATATATGATAATAGTAATACAGATATTGTTGATGTATTAAATCCTATCTCAAATATAGAAAGTGGAACAATTGAATTTTGGTTAAGAAGAGATACCACTTCTGCTCAAATTTTTTATTTTACTATTCAAGATGATTCTTTTCTTAACTCTCTTTCAATATGGTGGAGTTCAGGGGTTCTAACTTATTACGATGGTGATTATCGAACAATTGGAACTTATACTGCTGACGAGTGGATTCATTACCAAATAGAATTTGACTGTGCAACAGATTGGCATTTATATAAAAACAGAGTTTTGCAAGAAAACGATTTAACCACATCTGACCTGTCTTTTCGTGGATCTCCTACTGAAATGGACGGTGTAAGATTATATACTTATTCTACTGCTATAAATTACCATGTTTATATAGACGCAGTTGATTATTCTTGGGATTCCGATTATATAGAAGGAAGAAATCGAGAAGACTTAGATCCATTAGGGCATTTTCCTGCAACTTATAGTTTTGACGACCAACCAGTTTGGACTAAAAACACTGATATTAATTTTATAGATCAAGATGATCCTACTACAGATGTAGTTATGAGTATAATTGATAATTATCAAGGTCATAGAAAAGTATTAAATCTTTCCGATTCTAATGTTGGTGATAATTGGTTATATGTCAATAATTTTGATACAGATGTGGAGTTTGGTACTATTGAATATTGGATAAATCAAGAAGATGCTACAAGTCAAGATCAAAATATATTTAGATATGGAGGTTCTAATACTTTTACTTTTTCTATGGCAAACGATTTTTTTAACGTTGGGGGGATAGGAAATATTGAAACTGCATTAGATGATACTTGGTATCACATCAGAATAGATTTTGAGTGTACTGCTGGAGGTTATCAAGGCTTAGGACAATATACATTTCATATAATTATTGATGGTATACATTATGGAAATTATCCTTTTTTAGTTAATGATCCATATTTAACAAGTTGGCAATCTTATAGTAATTTTCCAGGTATTACTGATTGTTTTCTTGATGGAATTGGATACTCTTGGGATAATAGTTATTTAATTGGAGATAATATTAACGATAATTTTTATAAAGAATCGGAGTATCAAACTTTTGAAGAAGACGATGTAGGAACGCAAGGAACTTCTATTACTTGGGCTGACAGTGTAGATACCGCAGCAAGTTTTGAATTAGTTCAAGAATTTAATGAACATAAGAAAATACTAAGAGGTTATTATAGTAGTGCTGCTGGAGGGTATGATTATTCTATACATATTTTTCCTTCTGCTTCAAAAACAGGATGGGTTTCTTTTTGGATTAAGACTTCAGATGTAGAAGAATATAATACTATTGAATTAAGAGAAGCAGATAATACTCAAATTACAGGAATTGGTTTTGATAATAGTCAATTCTTAGTTAGAACTGGTGGTGCTTGGAGACAAGTAGCTGGTTCACCTACTCCAGTAAACGATGCGTGGTATCATATTTATATACAGTGGTATGACGCTGCTACAGATACATTCGATTTATGGATAGATAATGTTCAATACGAAGATGGTACTAACTGTGAAAATGATCAAACTTTAGGAGTTGGACGAATTAGATTATATTGTCTTTCAGCAACGGGATATATATATCTTGATGCTCCTATTAGCTCCTTAGACGGTGACACCAAAGGAAATAATCTACATTGTGATATAGAAGCTGTAATAGATTTCACGGTTGATGTTCCTTTCGAGTATTACGATAGTTTTATCTTGCAAGTAAGTATGGATTCAAGATATTTTACAAATACTTACACTAATATTAGTTGGAGTTTCTACAATTTTACTTCAGACAGTTGGACTGAAATAAACGATTATTCCGCAATTACAGAAACACTTAGAGAATTTGATAATTCGGATGTTTTAGTTGGTTTAAGTGAATTATTTGATTCGAGTGGAAATATGAAATTTCGATATTATGGATATAATTGTAGTGCGTTTTATTTAGAAATTGACGAATTAACGAGCAATGTTTATTTCGGAACTCAATTTGAATACGAGTATACGTTAAAACTTTTAGGAACTTGGAAATATAGGTTTAAACTAAATCTGACGCTTGATAACGAGCATATAACCGATTGGATCTATTTTAATGTGATCGAACAGCCACCTAATTTCGAGGGAATCTCTGAAAGTAGATATTCTACGAGATGGGTTCTAACATCCACAGCAACAACGGGAGAATTAACGGAAGTGTATTACGACGATCTAACTTCTGGATATTGGGATTTATCAGAAGCATCAGATCGATATTTTTATGGATATTACGATATAAATCAAGATGCTTTTGTTGATATGGGAACTCCAGACAGTAATTATGGTTCAGCTACTTCACTTCAAATATATCAGGGAGCCGACATTGATAAAGAAGTATTTATTAGTTATAACACTATAAATGAAAATTATCTCAATTCAAATAAAACAGGAATATCAAACACTTTATTATATTTATATTGTTTTCAAGTTAACGCATACAATTGGGATTATTTATCTAATACAACTACTTTTGACGAATCAACAATTACATGGAATAATAAACCTGCTAAAGCAGAATTTATTAGTCTCTTATCCACAAGTACAGGAGAGAAATTATTTGATTTAGAAACAACATCAACAAACGGACAATATTTAACATTATGGCACGCCCTTAATGCATGGTCTTATGCGACATATTGGTCGAGAGAATATTCAAGCTTAAACCCAAAAGTGATGGTCTCGTATGCTAAAAATTATCACGATATAAGTTTGGGAAACGCTTATATGCAAACATCGTCAACGGAAAGTTTAGGGTTAATCTCTCCTAAATCGAGTAGTAATACATCGTTAAACGAAGGTGATATATTTACAGTAGATTTACAATCTACTTCGGACAACGCTTTATTAAAATTATATTCGGGCGGAGTATTACAGCAAACGGTAAATCTATTAACGGCAAACACGGAGGCCTCAAGACAAGAGGTTGAGGTAATAGTAAGCGAAGATGTTTCCTACGATCAAATAAAAATTACTTCGGAATTAGACGACACAGAGTATTTCAAATTGTACGATATTAAAGCAGAGCATTGGGTGTTTGAAAGCGAAGAAGATCAAAAGATGATGTACGTAGAACCTTACGGTCAAAACGATCTAATTCTGAACTTAGGGAATAACAGTCTAAAAATCTACGAAAACGACATTTTAAGAACAGATACTTATATTACGATGACTTACGATTTAACTACTCACATATTTGAGTCTCCATTACCCGAGACGGTATTTGTCTCTTTTTACGACTCCAATAATGAATATCTTGATTTTAATCAATTTAATGTTTATATTAATTATACTCTTTACGAAGAGAATTTTATTAATCAACGACTAACATCAAGAGAATTTTACATAGATGAGGATTCAACAATCTACTTCAATGTTTACGATTCTTTTGACGTGAATATTTATTCTGCATCGAGATTAGCAAAAACTTTCATAGATATTACGCTAAATGTTTATACGCTCAAAATAAAGAACGAAGCTTTAGACGATTCGAGCTATACGCTTACAAAAGGGAGCGTATCAAAAACAGGGATTTTATTCCCGGACGAAATTGACGAATATAAAATTGCTTCTGGGAGTTATACTTTTGCGTATATTAAGGGAAGCGATCCTGAAGAATCAATAGATTTTACTTTGTCAGGAGATAAATTGTTAAAGATTAATCGCTCCCAAATGTGTTTTCTGAGTTATACCAATCAGAGAGGCGAATACCTTAATTTTAACCAATTCAAGACTTATTGGAATGGAACGCTCCTCTACGAGAATGTTTTTTACGAAGACATTGGAAATAACGTTTCTATCGAAATAAAAGACCATTACGATATTTCGGTTAAGAATCATACCTTTATCGTTTCTTCAGGGGATAATTATGTTCCTGTTATTTTAACAATGTTTTCTTTAAAGGTATTTAATCAACAAGAATTATTTAATCACATAAATATAACAAGAGATCCAAACTACTATGAGTCTGGATATTCTTGGTCTGAGTGGGTTGCTCCAACTGAAATAATAGAATTCGAATTGTTTGCCGGATATTACAAAATTAATTTAACTGATAACGAAAATAGTGGTTCCAGTTATTATTCTTACACTCTAAATGGGGACGATATTCTTCTAATTTCTTCGGGAAACACAATTTCAAATTTGATTATTAATATAGCCAACATAAACACTACTATTGGCAATCAGATCACTAATGTTCAAATTGATCTGACTAACCAAAATTCTAATATTAACAA
>JAUWNA010000284.1 GCA_030612905.1 Promethearchaeota archaeon | reverse complement strand
AATGAAATCCTTCTTAGATTTCATCCAATATTTTAAAATCATTTTAAATGTATTCATCCTACTTTTTTCTCCTTCTCTGAGTTTTTATCAATCCTTTTATTTTTTAATTGTGAGATTACTTCCTCAATTTTCTGATATTGTCTTTTTAATCGGAAAATTTTTTGCGAAAGTTTCACTTTGTGAAACTCTAATAATTTTAATTTCTCCTCATCGGATTTTTCTTCAAGTTTTTCGAAAAAGAAGTTAAATGGCCCATGTCCTGGAAAAAATTGTCCTGATAACTTCTTATCTGAGCCTATTGTTGCCGCCATTAGTGATTCTATTGACTCATTAATTATTTGTTGCTTTTCAAGCATCAATTTTAATGTTTCTTCTCCTTTTTTCGTTACTTCGTAAATTTTCCTAGTTCTTCCTGCTTCTTGTTGCTCAATGTATTTAATTAAGCCATTTTTAGTCATTTCCTTAAGCACTGTATACATTGTAGATGCGGGAGGGTCCCATATTCCGAGAGTTCGGTTTGTTATATCTTTGCTAATTTTATAACCATATGAAGGTTTCTTCTCGAGAACTAGCAATATAAGTGCGCTAATGAAGCCTTTTTTCATTGCTTTTTCAAAATTCTTTGTAATTTCTTCAACCATGCTATTAAACCTTCAAAAAAGTTGTTATAAAAAAATATAAATTATATAATATCTCACTTATGGATATATATCGATTATTGATATATAAATTTTGTTATGAAATAATATAAATAGTATCCTAAACAACATTGTTACTAAATATAATTGGTGTTTAAAGAATGACAGAAGTGTTTATAATCGATACTAAACAAGGTTTAGAATCGGCAGTTAACGAAATGTTTAATAATTTAGAAAAGATTGGACCAATTTTGAAAAGCTCGAAGGAAGTTTATATTAAAGTGAATGGCATAGATTTTCAGAAACATAGTTATACATCTCCAGAAGTCTTAAAAGCAGTAATAGAATATCTTAACAAAATTGGTGCAGATGTATACGTCATGGAAAACTCTACGCAAGCAAACATGACTCGAATAGTTTTTGCAATTAACGGTTTTAAGGATGTATGCGAGGAGACGGGTGCCAAAATCTTATTTTTAGACGAAGAAGATACTAAAACCTTTGAATTTAAAGGGAAACCTTCCGTTGAAGAAGATCCTAAAGGATATATCTTAAAAAATTTTCGATTACCTAAAACGATTACTAAAATTATGGAAAATAGAGATTCTGTTACTTATATTAATCTTCCGAAATTTAAAACCCATTCTATGGCAGGAGTGACGCTTGGAATTAAAAATCAATGGGGCTTTCCCCAACACGCAGATCGGGGTAAAGATCACAATTATAACTTACATTCAAAATTGGTAGATGTTTATGAATATATTAAACCAGATATAACGATTATTGATGCACTTGAAGGTACAATCCATGGCCATTATCCTCCTACAGTATGGGAAGATAAACTAGTGATTCCTTTTAACATCTTAATTGGCGGGAGAGATACTTTAGCAGTTGATGTCGTTGGTGCGAGAATTTTTGGATTAACATTAGACGATATTCCTCATTTAAAAATAGCTTTTAAACGAGGTTTAGGAGAAGGTGATTTGAACAAAATCAAGGTTACGGGAAAGAATTTAGAAGAATATAAGGAGAAATATGACACGAATATATTGCAAGAGTTCCCCGAAGATGTAAAAATTATTAAAGGTAAAGAATTATTGTGTCGGGAAGGCTGTGAAAATAACCCGTTGTCGATGCTGCAGGTATTTGCTAATGATCATAAGGACAAATTTAAGGGAGGGTGGTTTATCGTTATGGGTAAAGGTCACGACGAAAACATTGTGGAACAACTGAAGAAAGAAGGTTATACTAAGGGACTCGTAGCAGGCCATTGTGCTATTGAAGAGGTCGGAGATAAGTTATTAAAGGAATTTGGAAAACGCAAAGTATTTTTTTCTGGCGATTGCAACAATCTAGCTGAGACTGCAAAAGCGATACTAAAACTTTCCAAAATGACTGTATTTGATTTAGTTCCAATTTCAAATGATGAGTTAATGGTCCTCATCGATGCTGCTAATGAGCAAGGTAGTACCGCATTGGTCCCCCTCTGATAGAATGAAATGTAAAATGAATTGAATCACACAGGTTTTTAATAATTCTATAATTTTTTCTACTTTTTTGTAAAATAAAATAACGCTCTATTAATAATATGGTTCAATAAAATAATTAATGGATTTGGGATCAAAATATTTTGAAATAAAACAGTTCTTATCGATATCTGATGAGAATTTTAATTTGGATCAGAAAATCGAGAATAATTTTGATTCAGACAACCTTAAAATAGAAATATTAGGTAAGATTGTCCAGTTTATCTATTATTTCTCGATGTTTAAAAATATTAAACCGTTTATGAATTCCGTTTATAATTGCATTGATTCTACTTTAGATTTAAGAACCGAATCTGTAAATGATTTTAAAGAACTACTAATAAAAAACACATTGATGAGATTTATTCAAGATTATATAGATTACGCACAATTAACGCAGAAAACGCAAATATTGAGGCTATTTTCAGATTCCTTGGACAAACTTCAAATTCAACCACTAATAATAAATTTAGGATTGCTTCTTAAACCAATGTATCAAGATCAAGAATACATTGATAGAGCTAATAAATTTCAAGAAGTAGAAATCTCTTATTCTCTTAACGACGAAATTGAGGTTAAACTAAAGGACGCAATTGACAAATGGTTAAAAACTCAAACCATAAATTTAGACAATCAAGATAGTTTAAAAACGAACTTGAAAAACAGATACGATACCTTAGCAACCGAATACAGTATTACAAAGGGATCAGAATTTTATCAAAAATTATCAACGGAAATTATGGAAATGCTATCGATGAAACTTACAATGATTAGTCTAATGGATTCGATGTCAAACGAATCATTTGAACCAATTCCAATAAAATCTTCTCTTTAATCGAAAATATTATTGTTTTCCTTTTCCAATTCTTTGAGTAATTTCGAAAGTTTATCATTTCAAGATTTATAATATCGAAATCTATTAATTCTTGGATAAGTAAATTATTAAATACAAATTTTGATATTATATTTTAAAAAACCTATTAATCAATTCCTCAAGTGAGAAAATTGGAAGAAAATGATAAGCCTTTAACACCCGAAGAAATTGAAACCCAAAAGAAGGTTGTTGAAGATCTATATAAAAAAGAAAAGGAAGAAAGAGAAAGCTACTTAAAGAGTTTCGAGGTAGAACGGAAAGCTGCTTTTGAAGAGAGTAAAGAAATGATTTCTGCCTTGATATCCGAGAAAAGTTTCATGAGAGAAAAACAAAGAGAACGAGATTTAGAAAGAATGGATCTAAAACCTGATATTGAACAAACTAGTGAAGCAATCGAAAGAGCCATCGGAGAAAAAGCATTTATGAGAGAAAAACAAAGAGAAGAAGATTTTAAAAGGGCAGACCTAAAGCCTGACTTTAGAGGTATTAGTGATGTAATAAGTAAAATCATCGATGATAAAGCGTTTTTAATTGAAAAGAAAAGGGAAACTGATATCCAACGATTAAAAATAAAACCTGATATGGAAAGCACAAGGGATGCAATTAGTAAAAGTATTAATGAAAAAGCTTTTATGATTGAAAAAAAGAAAGAGAGCGATAATCTTCGATTAGAAATAAAACCTGACATAGAAAAAACAGGAGAAACAATCTCTAAATCAATAGGTGAAAAGGCTTTTTTACGAGATAAACAAAGAGAACGAGATTTTAAAAGAATGGAGCTAAAACCAGACTTTATGAAAACGGGAGAAGCAATAAGTAACACTGTGGCGGAAAAAGCGTTTAGGATGGATAACCGACGCGAAACGGATCAGAGAATGTCAAATTTACAACCAAAAATTATTGAAAAGAGCGAAGCTATTAAGGCGTCTATT
>JAUWNA010000205.1 GCA_030612905.1 Promethearchaeota archaeon | reverse complement strand
ACAGAAGAGAATTCTCCAGGATTATAACGCGGATATCCTCTTGAAAAGTCAATAGAATACGCGTAGCCAGTATTCCAAGTAAAAACTTGGTTTGCTCCAGCGACATTGTAATGCCCTCGCATGGGTGTCAAAAGAAATTTAGTATAGTCGTTCAGCTCCCTAACTAAGCATATTGCTGTGTCAACATTACGATGATGTGCTAACGTTTGCGTTAATCCCATGCCGAAGAATATTACTCCAAACTTACACGATTTTAATATTTTCACTAGTTCTTTCATTTTTTCCATTGGAACGCCAGCAACTTCTTTTACGTCTAGCTCTGTACCTCTTACTATAGCTCTAATTGCATTTAATAGTTGATAATCCTCGTTAGGATTTACTTTGATGTATAAGTCTGCAATTTGGGCTGTGTGAGTATTTCTCGGGTCTACAACTACGATAAATCTATCGTTTCTACCATCAGTTCTAAAATAACCCCTCACAAAATTGCTGTATCTACTTAAATGTCGGGGGTGAGCATGTACTGGATTAGACCCCCAAAAAATTACTAAATCAGCTCTATTTTTATATGCTCCTAAAGTGGCCATTGGTGCACCAACATCTTGTACTGCTAATAAGCTAGGGCCGTGACAAACCGAAGCTGTATTGTCTAAAAGAGCGTTTAATATTTCTGCCAACTCAACGCCTTTACTTTGAGCTTCACATTCAGTGCTGGAAAATCCATACAATAGAGGTCTTTTGGCATTGACTAATATCTCAGCAGCTTTATCAAGTGCTTCGTCCCATGAAACTTCTTTAAACTCTCCTTTCTTTTTAATTAAAGGCTTTAAATAACGATGTTCGCTATTTGAGGATAAGAATTTTTTACTGCCAATTTGGCAAGCGTTTCTCACTTCAACAACTTTGTTTTCTTTAACATCCATATCTATTTCAAGATCATCACAAAAAGTTCCACAAAATGGACACGGAACGTCACATATCGTTTTAAGCTTTCTTTCTACCATTCTTTTCACTCCTTTAAGCTTCCTTCAATTTTCCTATTAATTCCAAAGCATCTAATACTTTTCCGCTTTTAATAACTTCAACCTTTGCTTTCATCCCTTTATAAGTTGGAGTGCCACACCCTTGTGTGTCGGGATTCACAAGCTGATTAGCCCATGGACCCATCGGAACGAATAATATTCCGGGATGAGGTCCCTCATCTGAAATTGTAGAATAGACTAACACTTCTCCAAAATCAGTTGTAATTTTAACGGGAGTTCCAACAAGACAATCTAGCTTTTTAAAGTCGTCTCTATCGAAGGCACAGATACCCGCAGCTCGAACATTTTCCTTTGATACTTTTCCACCTTCAAGAGCTACTCCTTGGTTAATCGTTCGACCAGTTAATAAAATTAAATTTTCTAAACTCATTTTTAAGAGCCCTCCTTTTTACTCCATCTTAATGTTTTCAATCTTTCTAACAATGGTGGCCAAAATAATTTGCTAAATTCACCAGAAGTTTTTACTTCGGTAATTTCAAGCTGCAACGCTCCCGTTGGACAAGCGTTATCGCACGCTCCGCAAGCCACGCAAGCATCTGGGTCGACAACTTCTACGTTTTTAGACATTTCCCAACCGTGCTCAGGTCTTTTAGCTATTTCAATCGTTCCTGAGGGACACACTTCAGCGCATGACCCACATCCCTTAGCACATTCTTCGTCAATAACTTTCACAGTAGCTTTAGCGTATTGTTTTACTATTCTATCGTTTTTTAGCTTTTTCGCTTCAAATTCAATTTTAGGAACTACTTTTTGAGCTACAATAGGGATATCTGCTAAATTAATAATTTCTCCGTCTTTTTTTAGCGTTAAAGCACCAAATGGGCACATAACTACGCAAGTACCACAAAAAACACATTTACGAGGGTCGTATATTTCTGATACTATATCTTCGGTATTGGGAAAACGTCGCGATGCTCCAATAGGTCCTCTGGAAATAGCTTCTTTGGGACATACTCGGGCGCAAGTTCCACACCCTACGCATTTGGATCTATTTAAAATAAGTTCTAAACTTTCTGTTAAAAATTGAACTTTTACATGTTCCTCTTCTTGAGTTAACGTTCGAGATATTTTAGGAAACGACATTTTTTAAACTCCCTCCAATATTTCAATTCTGATTGCAACTTGAGGACACATTTTTACGCATACTCCACAGCCGTCGCAATTAATATTTCTTTCTTCATTGTAAATAGGTACCGCAATTCCATTTTTAACTAGTATAACTGCATTTTCTTTGTTCAAATAACTCTGTTTCCTCAGCTGGTTAAAGTTAATTGGACACGATACAACGCATGCGTTGCAACCTGTGCAAGTGTTTCTATTTATTTTTAATTCGTAAATTTGCATAGTTTTATGCCTCCTTTTTCATAGGATTAGGTCCTAATTCTTTTAATTCATGGACAAATTCTTCGACAATTTCGGTCAGCTCTGCACCTTCAGAAGCCGAAACGAACGTGTATTTAACTCGTTTAGGGTTGATACCGAACTGTTTTAGATATAAATGAAGCATTGGAATTTTTCTCATTGTTTTTAAGTTTCCCTCAACATAATGACAGTCGCCTGGATGACAATGAGACACTAATACGCCATCTGCTCCATTTCTAAGTGCGTCCAAGACAAAATGTGGTTCTACTCTTCCTCCGCACATTACGCGCATAATCCTTAGATTTGCGGGTCGTTGCATACGAGATGTTCCAGCTTGGTCAGCGCCAGCGTATGTACACCAATTACAACATATACCTAAAATGAACGGATTAAATTCGCTTTCGGTCATTGTTATTCGATAATATAATTTTTGAGATAAATCAGTTAATAAGTTAATAGTCTATAAAAAATATGATATAAAATTAATTTTTAGAAAGTAGATTATTTTAAAAAATTTAGTATATAAATTATCAAGTTAGCTTAATAAGAATTTATATCACTATAAATGACTACAAATTCTTCTTAAAAATGTTCTTAGATATTAGAAAAAATGAACCCGTATTTTAGAACTTATAAGGCATATTTTTAATATTACTTGAAAAAGAGTAATTATAATCTGCTTGGGTTAAATATCCATTCGATTTTACATTTTTTAGAACAAAAATAGTGTTTTGCTGGTTTTTGAGTGATATTTATGAAGACAAATTTGTAATGTCTATCATAATTACTTTGATACTGTTTTAAATGTTTTCCACACAATTCACAATTTTGTTTCAAGATGACCTTACTTCCATTTATTTCGTCTGCGGAATCTTTAAATCGTTTCATTTTTTTGATTTTCTAATATATTTCATTTTATCTTCTTATACTCTTAATAGAATTTTAGTCTAACTATAAAATTATTGTTTCTATAATATATTAGATAAAAAGATAAAATGAGAAAATAATAATAAAGAAAGAAAACCTTAAAGCATTATTTTAAATTGATGCGTCCAATGGCTCTGAATGGTAAAGCCTTGTTGAAAGAATCATAATCGTAAAGTCTTCTCCCATCAACTAAATTTGGTGTTTTCATAAGTTTTTTAAAATCGTCCCACTCCGTAATTAATATTGCACGCTCAGAATTTTTTAAAGACTGATATTATACAAAATATCATTTTAGACTATAGATTTTTGATCCAAGCGTTAATGGATTGCTCTAAATATTATCATGTAAAAATATAAATCTATCTGTGGATTGTTTGAGAAATATCAATTCTTCAACTCTATTTTTATATTAAGCGCGCCGCATGGAATTGCTCAATACCATGATTTCTTAAAAAAAGGTAAATAACAACGAATTCAATAATAATTGTGTATATAAATGTAATAGGTAAATGTACTAAAAGATAAAATAAATCAAATGAATTGACTATTGGAATAAGTGATAACAATAATATCAAGAGAATTAATATATTAAAAATAAAATATTTTGGTTTCATTACAATCATATTTTGTTCATGTGTAAATAAAAAGATTACTGTAGGTTTCTCAATTAAGTTCTCCCAATCGTTTAAATAATTCGTTTGAAAAATAGTTGTATTCGAATATTTTCCTTCCATCTATAATATTAGGCGTTCCAAACCAATTTAATTAGAATTAATGAAAAATTTAAATTACTTAATTATATGGGAATATAGATAAGTAGGATTTTTAATAATCGCCATTTGAATTAATCAAACTCGAAAAGAAAGATGTTTTAATAAATTAAAAAACCTTAAAGGTTTTTTAAAGTTAAACTAAGAGAATATAAGCCATACATTTAAATATTATTTGAAAAGAGTATTTTTCATATATCTTTTAAAATTATTATTTGGTAAATTAATTTAGGGTGTTTTAGTAATGGTTAATGATGTATTCACCTTTCTTGTTGGTGGTAAGGCAGGAGAAGGTGTTAAAAAAGCAGGTTCAGTGGCAGCTCATATATTTTCTAGTATGGGACAGCGAGTATTTCAAATGGACGATTATATGAGCCTAATTAGAGGGGGACACAATTTTTCTATAGTTAGTACTTCCACTAGATGGATTACTAGCCATTATATGAAAGCGGATCTTCTTGTTAACTTTGATAAGCGAAGTTGTGAAACTCACATTAACGATGTTGCTGAAGGTGGAATTATTATCTATAACTCAGACGAACAAGAAGATGTTGATGGTGTTGGGATTCCTTTCAGTTCAGAAGCTGAAAAATATCCCATGAAAACCCTAATGTACGGTGTAGGAGCTGTAGCAATTTTAGCATCAGCAATAGGATTGAAAAAAGAGCAAATGAATCAAAGTATTAAGAATC
>JAUWNA010000400.1 GCA_030612905.1 Promethearchaeota archaeon | reverse complement strand
TAATGCTGCCTCCAAAGTTCAATTAGCTAAATCTATGGAAGAGAATGAAGTTATCATTGATGATTTAAGAAAAGAATTGTTAGAATTTACAAGTGAAATAAAAGACCCTTTTTCTTTAAAACGACAAATCAAAATTTTATTCACCGGTTTAGACAAGGTAGGTAAAACGGTTTTTCTTCTGGCGGTTAAAAAGCGTTATTCTGAGATTATTAAAACCTTACCGACTAAAGGAGTAGCAAGAACGGAAGAAAAGATATTTGAAGAACAAAACTCGATTATATCTATATGGGATCTAGGCGGGCAAAAGCAATATCGAGAAAAATTTCTTGAACAACGCAAAATTTACTTATATAATGTAGACTTGCTATTTTACGTTATAGACATTCAAGATTCCGAGAGGATTACTGAATCAATAGAAATGTTTAAAAGAATAATAGATTCCTTACTAGAGTTAGATGAGTTTCCTCCGATCGTCGTATGTTTAAATAAATACGACCCTGATATTCAGAAGTCAAAAGAAATTAAAAATAATCTAAAAACTTTAAACGAAGAAATTAGAAAGATTTCTGAAGTGTTTTTCGTCAAAATCTTTCAAACCTCGATTTTTGACCATTGGTCTTTGATATCTGCTTACTCTTGGGGGCTTTCACAACTCAGTCCAAATAGAGAGTTATTCGAAAACCAATTGAAGCATTTCGCTAAGAAAATAAATTCTGACGCAATACTTCTGCTCAATGAAAACGGAATAATTTTATCAAACTTTTCTCTAACAGGCATTTCTGAAAAGGTTTTTGAAGTTTCGGCACCACATTTTCAAACGCTCTACAAAACATTTAAGGAATTTAAGTTTCTGAAACAAGATTTCTTGATTTCTTCAGGAATAACAAATAAATCTAAGAAAATAATATTTAAAAAGATCCTCGTTGAAAATTACAATCTATATTTGTTACTCTTTATGCAAAAGGAATTAAATATAGAAAAAATTGATAAGAATTTACCAAAATTCACTAAAAATCTTAAGGATTTAATTCACACCTATATATAAGTTATTAAAAAAAAAATATAAAAAAAAGATTTAATAGGTTAGATATTCTTTTCTTTTTTTTCTGCGTGATCTAATTAACAGAGTTATCCCAATAATAACAATTGTTAGTATAACACAAATTACAACTATAACAACTATATCTGGAGTATTCAAATTAGTACTGATAACTTTTAAATTCAGACTATAATCATAATCAAATGTAGATGAGCGCATATAAACAAGACAAGGATGAGGAAATTCACTTTCATCAGGTAACTCAGGAATAGAAAACCAAGCTCCTATATTAAAATTTAAACGAAAATAATCGATATGATTGAAGTAGTCTCCAGTTTCATCCCATGTTGGATCACAAGCTATCCATCCAACATTAGGTACATAGTATTCAACCCATGCGTGCCCCATAATATTAGTTTGACCATTAGTGCGAGAGAAGAAAGACCATTCTTGTCCGACATAAGGCTTTATAGTTGGATCATCAGATATGACAAATCCCGTTACTTTTCGTGTTGGGATTCCTTGACATCGTAAGAGAGTAATCATTAAACTGGAATATTCGCTACAGTCACCCGTTTGATTGTCGTAAGCCCATTTTGCTCCTTTTTCTTCTTCTAAAGAATCGTTATAAGTAAGATGATCAACAACCCAATTGCAGATTTTTTGAGCTTTAACATCTGGATTATCGCTGGGATTTACTATACTATATGATGTAGCGTTTATATTAATGTCGTCCTTTTCATAATATAATTCAGTGTTATTACAATATAACGCAAATATGTCATCGGAAGTATCGTATATACCTATTTCTGAGGCTTTAACACTACTAAAGAAAACTTCATTCAATTTAATCAAATATTTTTGGTTTAAAGTAATTTTTTCGTTGGAATCGAGAGTCGTATTAAAAACATCATAAGTATTATTGAACCTATCACGATAGAGAAATGGTGTACTTGTGCTTCCTGATATGTTACTATACAGTAATGAGCTTTCTTGATATGGTCCACAATATTGCGTTAAAGAAGAATTTGGCTGACGGTCATTTAACCTTGAAAATTTAAACCAATAATCCCCCTCAGTCCCAGGTTCGGCATAAGATATATGAGTTAACGAAAAATTAATTTCTACCTCATATGTAACGCTTTGAGTAACTTCGTAATTAGAGACGCCTTCAGCTGAAGCAATTGACATTAGGTTCATTGGAAAAAGAAAAATTAACAATAAAAATGCTATTTTATGAGTTTTCATATCTATTTGCTTTTTTATATTATTCTTATAAAGATCTTATAAAGAGTATAAATTATCTATTTTTATTTTTAATGATATTCTTACTAAAGAAATAGATTATTAAGAACGAATTTTTACTATTTTAGTATATTTTGTAAAAAAAATATGTTAATTTGTTAAGGGGTATACTACTATTATCCACAAGATCTTTTTTATTGATAGCGACAATGGAATCGCAATTTTAGAAGCTACATTTAAAGAACTCAAAAAGAATGAAATACCTAACGGTGTTATACCGGGTTTCTTCAAAGAAATAAATGATATTATTGATGTAATCCAAGCTGCTATGGTTAGGGGAAAGAATGAAGCTGAGATTACTAGAATTGTCGAATCTGAAAACTCTACTATCATTATTATTTATCATCCCCTTTCAAGAATTCTCTTTTGCTCAATTTCTGACGCAGATGACGATGTAGATAAATTAATTGAAGTAAATAAAAAAATAACAAACAGATTTTGGAAAAAACACCAATCAGATATAAAAATCTTTAGAACAACTTCAGAGAAATCTAGATTTCAAACGATTATAGCTGATATCGAGAACTTGACCCGTGGAGGAACTATAGCTGAGGTTTTCCCCAAACTGCTTGTCGTAAAAAATGTTATGGAAAAGATTTTGGCAATGGGAATGATTAACGACCATGATTTTCAAGTTGCATTAAAATGC
>JAUWNA010000055.1 GCA_030612905.1 Promethearchaeota archaeon | reverse complement strand
TTAGCCTGTTCTATTTCTTTGTGTCCTTCGTTGTTTGCATCTCCAATGAATACACCATCAGGAGCTTCTCCAACCGCTCGAGTATACATATCCCAACTGCCACTGGTGTGATTCCAACAGAGTATTGAAACGGTGTCACTAACACTATTTGTCACCACTATATCGTTTTGCCCGTCGTTGTTTGCATCTCCAATGAACACATTATTAGGATTATTACCAACCGCTCGAGTGATTCCTGCATCCCAATCACCAGAAGTTTTATTCCATAAGAATATCGAGACTGTGTGGTCACCATAGTTAGCCGTTGCAATATCATTTTGTCCATCGTTGTTTGCATCTCCTATGAATAAGCCTCTGGAAAAATGTCCAGCCGCAAGAATATACATATCCCAATCGCCAGTTGTTTGGTTCCAGCAGAGTATCGAGACACTATCAGCCCAATTATTCGCTGTAGCGATATCGTCATATCCATCATTGTTTGCATCTCCAATAAATACGCCCATGGGAAAATCTCCAACCCCTCTAGTAAAAATATTATCCCAATCTCCTGCTGAGCTTTGCAAACTTTCCTTATCTATATAAATGTTATTGACGGGGATTAGCGCCGCGAAAATACCGTTAAAGATTACTAATGTTATTACTGTTATTTTTATTTTATTTTTCATAGTTCAAATAACATCTCGAAAATTCTTATTTTTCTTGCCTTTACTTTTATTTAATATGAAAATGAAATTTAAATTTTTCTACGAATTAGAGTTTTAAAATCTCTAAAAATTAATCGCGATAGTAGTGGCCATGCTGATGTTTTGTCTTTAACAAATTTGTTTGCATTTCGTTTTTTAGTTATTTAAATACAACTGAGGAGTGACATTTTATGATGATATAAAATGAATGAAGAATTAACGATAAATTCAGAAGAATCAGATGCGATAGATAGTTTTAATAAATTTAGAAATCGTGGATTTGATTATTTTTGTAATGATGAGTACGATAAGGCTATTAAAAATATGGAAAAGGCGCGGGACGCTATTGAAATATATATCCCCACTAACATAAAATTTGATTTAGTGAATTTATCTCACCGTCTAATGTTCCTAGGTTTAAGAAATGAATTACTATTACAACTCGGTATTTCCTATCGCAAATCAGGATTTTCTGTTAAAGCTGAAATGGTATTTGAGGAATTAATTTGCTTTACTGAGGAATTTAGGGTTAGAGATATTCTTGGATTTGAGGAATCGATACTCGGTTATTATCCAATCTCTAGGGATGAATTATTGAGTACGTTGTGGGGTGAGATTGGTTTTATATATAAAGGTATAAAATTATATCATCGCGCATTAGACGCTTTCTATAAATCTGTATACTCAACATCAATTAAAACTATATTGACACCATGTCATAATCCATGGTTAGAAATTGCTTATTTGCACGAACAATTAGGGGACTTTAAAGAAGCAAAGTCAGCTAAAAAAAAATTCAAAAAAACTAATAAACTAATTAGAAAAACAGATAGAAAAAAAAGGTGTCAATTGTAAATGAATCTTGGTGAATCGTATAATCGATTACATTTATTCAATAAAGCGTTAACCGCTTGCAATAAGGCTATGGATCTAGATTGGGATCTAGATAGGTATCATGTGAATACATGGGACCAGATTGCTATTGCCTACGAAGGAATGGGAGATTTTAAACGAGCAAAAGAAGCACAAAAAAGTTTTAAAAAGAAGGAGAAAAAAATGAAAAAAAAGATCTGTTTTGGACAATGATAGAATGTGAGAACGATACACATGTAAAAAACTTCGAAATTCCAGATGGTTTTAATTTTGATAATTTAATTGCTACAGTGTTAGTTCAAATGCCGCTTTTACTATATTTTGTATGTAGAAGAGGGTCGTGGGTACACAAAAATAACCGAGGAAAAAATCATCCTCCACTGGATCCACGAGGAATTATCATTGATAGAGAAATTGACTGTAGATTTTTTGCAAAGTTTCAGTTAAATAATAGCAAGAAGAATTCTCATTTAGTTAGAGTTATGTCTAGAAAGAAATGGAAGAAATCAATGCATGCTATGCCCGCAAAGTATTGCGAACTTGCTACATTAGGAAAAAAGCTTTACACATACTTAAAACGAAAGGGAATGGTCCAATACATTGAAAATAATTATTTGCCTGGAAATAATAAAGATTTTGTGAATAAATTTGTAGCAAAGTTTAATTTAAAACTTCCAGAAGACGGCGAAATCGAAAAAATAAATAAGAACCAAAGCAAAAGAATTGAGTCTCATCGTCAGGAAAGAAACGGTGATTCGTTGTTGAGAAAAGCTTATCATAAAGAAGAAACTAACATTTTTTCTTTAACTAGTTCAAATATGAAGTTTCAAGATTTCTCTATGACGAATAAATTTTCAAGATTTCTCTATGACGAAGTAATAGAGACTTATAGCCTTTCAGATAATCAAGTCCTCGCGCTATTATCAAAAGAATATCAGACTATTCTGGATATAATTTACAATTATCGAATAACAGATAACGAACATATAGTTGCGATAAGGGCAAAACTGATTGAATTAAATAACTCAATAATAATTGAAGAGGGTTTAATAAATGGCCGTAAAGCATGGAGGTTAAAGAATTATTAAATCTAACAATCTAATGCTTAAAAATGTGAAAAAAAGAACGATTGCGTTTTTTTATTTAAATATACCAGATTTTTTAGGATTTATTAAAAGTAAAATTAATTAAAAAAAAATTAAAATGGTGCTGTAATATGTGTGCGTTGTATAAAAATACTAACCCATCAAACAAGGCTAAAAAAGATAATAACATTAATTCTGATGAAGAATCGAACGCTCGTTTGGATTTATTAGATATATGGAGAGTGAATCCAGCTTATAGAGACATCGATTTAAAATATTCACAAATAAGAAGTGTGTCCGTATTAGTAATATCAATCCTTACGTTTTATTTCTCTTATCTTACATTTAATAATTTATACCTAGCAATTGGAATTACTGTATTTCTTATCGTTGGTTTTATGTTCGAAAAACTGTTAAGCGTGTATCATAACGTATCGAATGCATCCTACGAGATTGTTCAGGTGGATCCCTTCGAAGATTTTAAGATCTGTAAGTTAGTCGAGGACCCAGCGTCTATTTTAATAGTAAACAAGAAAACCGCAACCAATCTAATCACGCGAATTTTTCAAATAGAGGTTCTTCCTGAAAATGTCCATCCCACGCTCAACCAGTTTTTAAAAGCCCTTAGCAGTGCACAGTTGGAATACTCTTATCAAGTTGTTCAAAAACCAATGATAAATCTAATGAAGAACGAAATAAAGGACGATAAAAGCTCAAAATTTGACTCGTATCAAAGAGTAAATTCAAGCGATTCGTTCCAAACTTCAATCTATTTTAGCGTATTTTACAGTATAAATGGGATTTTAGGAGAATCTAAAAAATGGGAGTTGATGGAGACAATAAATAATTATTCCAGTAGATTGAAATCTAACTTTAGCGATAATTTTCATCACACGAAAATTACTCTCCTCTCAGGAATTAGGCTAATTAATGCGATAAGAATCCTAACTTTCAATCAATCCGTAGACTTACCCGCTGTAAAAGAAGTAAATTTAAGCAAGAATGGTTATTTAGCGCGACTTTTTACTAAAATGATCTTTTTACTTATCTTGCTTGGTTATCTTTGGTTCGTTTTAGATTCGCTTAAAATACATCCCGTAATTGTGATTATATCTGAAAGTGTAGTAATTATATTTTGCTTTTTTGTTTGGTGGCGTGATATTTTATATGTTTTTACAAGTAATTATCTTAGACGGTCAAATCAAATCTCTGTGATTAACCCTTTTGAAGACGTCACGTTTCACCAATTAAAGAGTTATAAGGACGTTCTTTTTGCAAATAATAATAACAAGTTATTAACTGCTGTCAAAATTATGAACGTGAGAATAGCAGTACAACCTATGTTAGCTTATCCCGAAAAGTTTTTCAGAGCGTTAAATAGTCATCAAATTCCATACGCATACAGTTTATATGCATCTCCAATTTCGTCCCATATTTTTGCTAAGGAATGCTCAAAAAGTTTAAATGAACGTTCATTAGAAGATTTAAAGGGAATTCTAAATGTTATTTTAGACGAGCCAAATCCAAAAGTAAAACATCCTGAAATTGAATTTTCTAATTGGCTTCAAATGAGATCTGGAGTGTGGAAAACTTTCTTAACTATAACCGCGATTTCTTATAAATTTATTAGTGAGCTTGATATTAACGACTTTTTTGAGCTAGGAGCAGAACTCTCTACTAATGCCACGGTTATGAAAGATGCGTTTGAGGATAATTTTTTAAAGCTGATTTTAACCGATTTAAATAAGCATTTATTGGTTTCTGGTTTTATCGGTAACTGTTTTAAAAATATGAATTTTAATCCAGCTGGCACCCGTTTAAATTACTTGTATTTTCAAGGAAAAAATTTAATGAGGTTTGCCAAAATCTCAGGAGAATTTAAAAAGGGGTTAACTACTAAAATCGCGGCGGAGTTTAACACCCCGATCCACTTAACAAACCACGCAATAATAGGTCAGACAATTAATACGGAATTTCTGGAAGAAGAGAAGCCTCTTGGATTCACATTTGAGCAATATAAGAGTTTGCTTATCACAAATGGGATTGCTCAAGAACGCGAGTTCACTAAAATGAAAATTGCCGCTGAGTTGATAAAAACCCAAAAAGCTTGCGTGATCTTTGATTTTTCAGGAGACTGGTCGAAATTAATTAGATATTTCGAAAATACGATGTATGAGGATAAATTTCTTCATTTTAAATTAGGAACTGCATTTATCGTCAATTTATCGCAATCTGGCATCGAACACGATAAAAAAAATATAGACTATTTAAGTCTATTCTACGACGCTTTCGCTTTAGCTTATAAAGAGCAAAAAATTACGATTGAAGCCTTGAAGAAATCGATTAAAAAAGAGGAGAATCTTGATTTCAATCCCCTTCTTTTAGATTACAAATACGATAAAGATTTTAAACCATACGTCAAGGATAATCGATTATTAAACCTTTTAGAGGAACTTAGAGATCAGACCATCGTTTTCTCTGAAGAAGCATCTGAATTCGAGGATGACATAAATCCAATAGATTTTGTAAAAAATGATAAAAGTATAATCATCGACCTTTCTATTTTAAAGGATTTAGAAAATAAGGTTTTCATCTCGTTCGTTATTTTATCAAAACTCATTCACTATATCAACAATTTTTCAGATTATTCAGAAAAAATGATATTTATCCCCAAAGTTGACGCGTTTTTTGATGCTAATTATCTGGATAGCAATTATACCGCAGCAAATTACGGAAAAATTGAGAAGTTTTTAGAACCTTTGCGGAAACGCGGTTTTGGTTTAATCTTTTCAGCAAATCAAATAAGATATCTTCATCCAAATTTCTTAAATTACTTCCGAAACATCCTCTCGTTTAGAGCTACTGATTCAAGAGACATAGCAGTATTAAAAAACCAGATGAATCTACAAGAATTACAAGGTTCGGGTTATTATAGTTCGAAACGAAACAATACGTATCAAATTGACTATTTGAAAAATTTGAGGGAAAACGAAGTAATCGTTAAAAGGGCTGATATCAACCAACCATTCCCGGGGATAATTACCTACGATTGGTTTTTTAAGTCCTTACCCTTGACGCGCGATAAAATTATAAAATATATGGAGCGTCAGGGATACAATTTGAAGCGTTCGGAGAGAAAAATAATGGCCCAAGCTAAAAAAACTTTGTTTGAGAAAGACTTTGGGTTATATACACCTTTCATCAAGGACATTATAAGCTTCTTAAAAAGTATTAAAACGGTTGATAAAGTAGGTAACCTTTACAAGGGACGGCTTAAAGAGGAATTATTAAAATATATTCAACCATCAGCAATAAAAAGGAATTATGGTAAAAGGGAAATAAAAGAGATTCGGGACGAACTCTTTGAGCTCCTTGTAAGACACGACTATCTTGTGGAAAGTCATCCTAAACGAGCTAGTGGGAGTGAATCCATGCGCAGTTCATTTGCTGTCGGACCACAATACCAGAGAGCTTTAAAAGATTACTACGATTCCCAGGGCAGCTCGACCGTGACTTACGAACCGGTGGAATTGGAATCCAAACCTAAGGTTGATACGGAGCGTTTGGACCCTATTAAGCTAAGAAGCGCACTGTCCAAACACTTTGCTCCTATTTTATTTTACGGACACTTCTTAATACATAAAAACATGAGCCATAAAAAATACGAGAAAGCGCTAAAAATCGCTCGCGAATTGCTTTCCAAGTTTTTATACTATGTTTATCAAGAATATTACGGTGTGAATTACGCATTAACTTCAGAAAACAAGAGCATATTTGTTAGCATGTTCGGGGATGTTGAAGGGTTTCCGTTTACAGGGGACGATTTACTACAATTTTTAACCTCTTGTAAAAATATTGAAGTAAACGATTCAGCAAAAATAACCGAAACCTGTAAGAATATCTACGAAATGTATTCTACAATATTTGACGGCTTCCAACAATTCTTATATTTGGAGGAGAATTAAATGGAACCCAACTGTTGGCACAGCGTAGTTAAAATTACGCAAGTCCCAGATATGAGCGGAAAAAGCGATGGTGAAGTCTCGTGGCTTTGCGACCCTCTCAGCACGCGTGAGAACGAAGAAAGAGAAAAGAACGGAAAAAAGGAAGAAAGTGTAGTGTATTGTACCAAATTTACACTAGATAAGGATTACTTTTCTTGGAGGTTTTACTTAAAAGAAGAGACGAGGAAAAAGGCAATTGAATCAGGGTATTGCTTTCTGGATTATCTGCAAGAATTATATCCGGGTCTAGATGGAAGCGTTAAAGTTAAGCCAATTTATTTAGAACGAATTAGTAACGACAGAGAATTTACCGAATTAGTTTTGCCTGAACCGCCATATCGTAAAAGAATAGATTTAATTAAAAAAATCGTTAATCTTTTTTGCAATGTCGAAGAATATAAAGTCAAGATTTACATTTTCTGGCAGCGTTCCGACGACGTAGTTAGTAAAGTTAGCGATACTGAATTGGAAAAGAGGCATAAAATATTAGAAGATTATTATAAAGTTAAGATTATTATTAATACGGTTCCAAACTCGCCACGCGCGGAAAAAAAAGAAGATTTAAGAGCAAAATTTAAAGGTCATCTGCGATCTTTATCTTCTGGAATCTTAAACGAAAACAACCAGAGAGCTAAAATAAAAGAACAGCCGCATATATCGTTAGAAAGTATCTTAAACTTCTTGGTATTCCATAAGAATAGAAATAAACTCGATACGGGTAGATATTTTCGAAATATAAAAGAAGATATTGAGGAATATAAATTTCCTGGATTTGTGAACGCTGAAAGCATAGACTTTACAATCCATAAAGATTTTCTTCTACCTCAATCGAAAAAAATACAAAACGAAAACGTTGGGTTTTCCTCTTCTTTTAAGAACGGACTCTATCTTGGAAATTGGATTCGCAATGGTGTAATAAAGAAAAAACCAATGTACTTAAAATTTGACGATTTACTACATCACGTTTTTATATCAGGCTTAACTGGGGCAGGCAAAAGTTCCTTTTTTTATCACATTAAAAAAGAACTTGCTACAAAAGCTCCGCATGTAGGGATATTAATTATTAATTTAAAGAAGAAAGGAGAAGAAAAACATTACCAAGCAGACATTAACCTTGAATATAAGGATTTGGAAGTACCATACGCGTTTTATGACGGAGAAAGAGATATATCAGATACTATAGAAACATTTGTTCCTCTTTTAATTGCTTCCTTAGGATTAGCTCCTTTTGTAGAACACGCTTTTGTGAACTCTACTAAAGCGTATTATGACGAACATAAAACTTTACCTATTGAGTTAAAGGATTTATTCCCTCCTTTACTGCTCTGGTTTGAAAATAAGGTTAAATACGACGACGAAATTAATCAACGAACGAGAAGTGCAATAGAAAATCGGGTTATCAGACTTTTAAATTCGCCAGTGCTTAGTAAGATCGTGAAGTTGCGCAAAGAACTACCAAGCTGGTTTAGGGAATGGAAAAGCGGTAAAGATATTTTTATCGATTTAACCGGTTGCAAAAGTGCCGTAAAAAAGCGAATGATCTTGCTCTTAATTTTTCAAATGATAAGCTCCTTTACGCCGGAGCTCGATGAACTCGATTTTAAGAAGAAAAATCTTGGAAATTTGCAGTATGTAATAATGCTAGACGAAATTGGTGATTTTTTAGCAGAAGCAAGCAGTCCAATCTATTCAGATGACGAACATTTAGCAAAATATTACGTAAATGAAAAGTGGGAAAACTTTTTAGGCGTATTTAGAAGTCGAGGTGTGTCTCTTATATCGGCCGATAATAAACCCTCAAGACTATATGAAAGCGTACATTCATTACCAAGCATACAGATCGTGTTCCGAACGGCACATTCCTGCAACCATTTGTTTACGAGGATTGTGGAAGAACAAGAGTTTCTAAAAGGATTAGAACATCGAAGAGCAATAGTGGTTGACGGTGTTAACGGGTATAAATACGAAATTTTTACGCCCGATTTTTATTATCCTGATTTCAATACCAGTAGAGCAAAATACGTAAATATGTGAACTAAAAAGTTTTCAAATTTCAAATGGGAGGAGATGGTTCTTCAGCGAATATAGCGAAGGGGGTGGAAGTGAAAAAGAAAATAAATCAGACACGGGTTCTGAGAGCGAGGAAGATAATAAAGACGATTCAAGTAGTGATACCGAGGAGGATTTCGATGTTGATGGAGAATACGATCTTGATGGATCCTTGGATTTAAGCGAAGCAGATAAATACGATTTCGATGGGTCCTTAGATTTAAGCGAAGCAGATAAATACGATTTCGATGGGTCCCTTGATTTTAGCGAAATGGAAAAAAATGACGAGGAAAATGAATTAGGGGCAACAGGAGAGTCTAATAATTCTAAAGAAACAGATGAAGGTGGTGATACGAATAATAGTAGCGAATCGTCTTCAGATAGTTCTGAGCAAGGAAATGAATATTACTAAAATCTCAGTTATGAATCCTCAACTACAGTCTTAATAAGCGAAAACAAGTACAT
>JAUWNA010000224.1 GCA_030612905.1 Promethearchaeota archaeon | reverse complement strand
GCAACCTTATTATGTTTACAGTATTTACGCGATGATAAGTTGGATAACCTCGGTAATTACAACGTTTTAGATGGTAATCATTACATTATTATGGATTTGGGTTGTGGCTCAGGCTTTTCTTCGGAAATTTTAGTGGATAGTAGGCATCGAGTTATTGGTATCGATATTCTAATCGATATGCTCTCGAAAGCAAAAACTAAAAAAAAAATCTCAGAAACTAAAAAAAATCTAGAGCTTATATTAGCTGATATTAATTATTTACCTTTAAGAAAGGCTTCAATTAACCATATTCTTTCAATTTCTGCTTATAATTTTATAATTCATGGAACAGAAACAATTCGAGACAAATTTAAAGCTGTTAATAATACAGCAATGTATTTGAAAAAAATTTTGAAACCAAATGGAAGAATAATAATCGAATTTTATCCTAAAGACGAAGAGGAATTAAAATTATTTATATCTTCCTTTAATAATAATGGTTTTGATGGATTTATGATTAAAAAGAACCCTGCTCAAAAAGCGGGTCAGACTTACTTATTATTAAAAAAGCAGTGAAAAGATGTGGGAACTTGCATATTTTGTGGAAAAACAGGCAAGTATATTTCTGATGTGCTTCAAGTATGTCGAGATTGCATTCTAAACGAAAATTGGGACGTCGTTAATCCTCATATTTTAAATGTTCATAAACAAGTTAGAAATTTAGTAGATTTGCCGTCCAAACCTCCAAAAGCAGATGATATGGATGCTAAATTAAGATGTAACCTTTGCATTAACGAATGTGTTCTTTCTAAAAACGATTTAAGCTATTGTGGGTTGCGAAATATACCGAAAAGTAAAAGTGGGGAGTTGCCTTTACCTTCTAGATCAAGAGGTTATATTCACGGGTACCTTGATCGAATACCAACTAATTGCTGTAATGCATGGTTTTGTAGCGCGGAAGATGATACATTATCTTACGCTGCATTTCTTTATGGTTGCACTTTTAATTGCTTATTTTGCCAAAATGCATCCCATAAATCTTTTTCTGATAATTATTTGATTGATGTCGAGACTTTGGCAAACCAAATCTATAAAAATAAAAAGATTACATGTATATGTTATTTTGGTGGGACTCCTGAAGCACAACTGCCTTTTTCAATTAATTTAGCAAGCATGATTCTCGAAAAAATAAAAAAAGAAGGAAAAACACGAAAATTTAGAGTATGTTGGGAATGGAATGGTAGCGGGAACCAAGACTTAGTTGAGAAATGTATGCAAATTGCCATAGTCTCTGGAGGAAACATTAAATTCGATTTAAAATCTTTTAACGAGAAATTGAACTTAGCTTTATGTGGAGTCAGCAATACAAGGACCCTTGATAACTTTATTTTTTTAGCGAAAAATTACTTTGGAACACGAAAAAAAATGCATGAATTAAGTGCATGTACATTATTAGTTCCAGGTTATGTAAACCACGAAGAAGTGGAACTAATTGCAAAATTTATTAGTGAAATTGACGATACGATACCTTATAGCTTGTTGATATTCCACGGAGACTATCAAATGAAGGATTTACCAATAACTCCAAGAAAACAGGCATTTAAATGCTTAGAAATAGCAAAAAAATATCTTAAAAATGTGAATTTAGGAAATAAATTTCTTTTAGGGCTTTCTTAATTTTAATTAAAAGTGTTTATTAGTTTGATAAAACATATACTTTCTAACGATCTTGTGAAAATGTCATTTGCATTTTTTTCCATAATAACTATTAAATAGGACAAAAAAGGATAACCTTATTATTAATTTTAAAAAAAAAAGTTGCTTAAGAATGAAAAGAATTAAGAGCGTTGATACAATTCGCGGATTATGCATACTTCTCATGATTCTTGGCCATCTAATTGATTGGTGGATTAGACTCGAGGATAGATGGTTAATAAATATATTGTTTGCATTTTTAGCGCCTATTGCTGCTACTGGATTTATGTTTATTTCAGGATTTAGTGCCATTTTATCTTATCAAAGGAAAGTTACAAATATAGAAGATTCAAATGGACTTACTATGCGTAAAGTTAAAAACATATACATCATTAGAGCTTCGTTATTATTAATCGTAGCTTTGCTCTATAATACAGTAATAGCCTTTGGAATTAGCGACCCTACTTGGATTTGGGCGTGGAATGTTTTACAAACAATAGCGATTTCGCTCTTATTGGGGTGGTTTTTTTTAAATACCTCAAAAACATTTAGGATTTTGGTTGGAATTGTATTACTAGTTAGCAACCAATTTATTTCACCCTTTTTGCGACTCTATGAGGGACAAACTAATATTTATGGGTTGTTATTCTATATTTTATTCAATCCTTTAGAACAATTTACAATCTTGTCTTATTTTTCTGTATTTCTCATAGGAACTGTAGTGGGAGATTCATTTTTTGAAATTAATAAAATTAACGATCAAGAGGAAAGGAAACATGCGATAAAATATGTGTTTATAACGCCTTTATTGTTAATTGGGATAATTTCAATGTTCTTTGGTTTCATTTTTCGTTTTCCGGATATTTTTTATCGTAGAACCTTTTCTTCGCAAGTGTTTTCTATTGGTTTTTTTCTAATATTGCTTTCAATTCTTTTATATATTGAAGAATTCGAAATTGTTAAAATACAAAAAAGTTATAGATTTTTCTATTATTACTCTTTTTATTCTTTTACGATTTATTTGGCACATGATTCTTTGTATTTTATATTTCTTCGTCAATTAAACGCTTTGACTATTTGGATAGCCTTAGTAGGAACTACAATTTTGATAACGCTCTTACTCAAAGGCGTTCATAAAAAATGGGGGAGAAAAGCCTCTTTAAAAACTCAATTAAGCATCCTAAGTTTAATAATACTAAATAAAATAGAACAAAAAGAAAGTAAAAATAATTAATCTGGCAATACTTTTTTTCTCAATAAAAGTTAAGTTTCTTGTTTTAAGGTATGAATGATAAAATTTATTTAATTTTAATAATTTCTAACTCTAACTACTTCAATTAAAAATTGTTTAAAAAATGCAACGAGTTTAAAAAATGCAACGAGCAAGAATTAGGCTTTCTTCTACGAAGCTTCCAGCGCTAAAAGCCGTATGCGAACAAATAGAAAGTGTATGTAAAAATCAAGGTATTAGAAAACTTGGACCAATCCCCTTACCTACAAAGAGATTACGCGTACCCGTATTAAAAGCACCTTCTGGTCAAGGGACTGCGACTTGGGCGAAATTTGAAATGAGAATCCACAAACGCCTTTTTGAAATAATTGCAAACGAACGCTCGATGCATCTTATTATGAAGATCCAAATTCCAGAAACAGTTTTAGTCGAAATTGAGTTAATTTAATCAAACTTCTTTTTATAATATAGTCATAAGAATTTAAATATTAAAAGAATAAATTAAAATTATATGCCTTTTACGTCATATCATTTAGGTCCAGGGTTAATGATTGGATTGTTGTTTATTAATATCATCGATTTTCCTACATTTTTAATTGCTAGCATAATTGTTGATATGGAACCATTTGTTGTCTTAATTTTCAGCTTAAATTATCCGCTTCATGGTTTTTTCCACAGTTTTTTAGGAGGTACAATTGTTGCACTTCTCTTGACGGTGGTAATGAGCAAAATGAGAAAATATATATCTTCTTTAATGTCGTTTTTCAAGTTAAAACAAGAAGTATCGTTTAAAAGAATCTTGGTTGCTTCTCTAATGGGAATTTACATTCACATTTTACTTGATTCCCCTATATACACGGATATTCAACCTTTTTTTCCTCTCGATATTAATCCTTTCTATCGAAATACTAGTTTTCCTGGATTATTGGAAACCATGATATGTGTGTGGTGTTTCATGGGAGCATTAATTATTTACATAATTAGAATATTTCAATATAAATGTATCATACAAAAATTAGATTCAAAAAGTTGTTGTAGATAAATGAACGAACCAGAAAAAAGTAAAAAATTTTACACTAAACCAATTTTCGTGAATTCTGTATTATTAGTTGTAAATTTAGGTCTATTTATTTTTAAGTTAATTTTTGCCGATTTAAGCGGTAGTTTGGCGCTTCAAGCGGATGCTTTTGATAACCTTACAGATATAATTATGGTATTTGCTGCTTTAGTTGGAATCACTTACGCAAAAAGAAAACCAAATGAAAAATTTCCTTATGGATATTACAAAATAGAAAATATAATCAGCTTAATTATATCGCTAGTTATATTTTATACGGCTTATAATGTAATTATTATTTCGTTCTCAGAAATTTACGCTCACTTTGTTGGACTTCCAAAACAAATAATAACTTCTCCCATAATTTTTATTTTCTTAATCATTTCATTGATTATTTCGTTCTCAACAACCTTATATTTAAGGATAATAGGAAAACAGACAAACTCACCTATAATTCAATCTCAAGCAAGCGAAAAATTCTACGATAACCTTATATCGTCTTCAGTGATAATCGG